>JAISFI010000388.1 GCA_031263685.1 Dysgonamonadaceae bacterium
ATTCCATCGGGCGCTTGAAAACCGTCGGGATATGTTACATTTTCCCTGTCTTCCAGCAACAAGCCTCCTTTCCATGTCTTTCCGTCGTCATCCGAGAGCCATGCACTGAGTTGGTTGCGACCATGATGTTCGTGGAATTTGTCCCCGTTTTTGATGATCAGTATCCGTCCCGACATCAGTCGCCGGAAGAAGAACCGGGAGCTAGGATGTTGTATATTTGCCGCTGTGAAAGCTGGCTCGCTCCAGGTAAAGCCCTTGTCGGACGAAAAACTTTCCATGATTCCCTTTTTTGTCCGCGCCATCATCCACAATTGTCCCTCTTTTTTCTCTATCATCATCGCTTCGTGCCAGTCGGGGTTGGGGAACGAGCGGATGCCGCGCAAATGCCAGCTTCTTCCTTTATCTTTGGATACAAGCACGTTGACGCCCCGGTAGGGGTCAAGCTCGGGAAAGAGGCCGTTAAAAGCCCCGAATCCTCCATTTTGTAGCAGGTAGGAAGGCAATAACCATTCGCCAGACGAGAGCACGATGGGTTTATTCAGCATAGAGCCGTGCCAGATTCGTTTTGGCGTCGACCATACAGGTGTTTCTGCATCCGGATTTTCGCATACGGTAGCCCAAAGTCCGCTTCTTCCGTCGAAATGGTTCATTGTCTGATCAAAAAACAGCCAAAGCCTGCCTAACGGATCTGTCCAGAAGCTGCCAATGATCACGGTTCTTGAGACGGCTAACGAAGAAGAACGTCCGTCTATCACCAATCGCGGTTTCGACCACGTTTCACCGTTATCATCGCTGGTCGCCGCCAACAGAAAGGCTTCCGGGCAGTCGCAACCACCTATCCAAGCCGCCCAGATACGTCCTTTGGGTGTCCTTTCTATGGAGAGGGACATTACGTAGTCCTGGGTGTCATAATCGTATTGCGGAAGCGGAGAAGTATTGATCACGGGTGGTATCAATGCCAAATCCGCTGTCTGCCGCATGACACTTGTCTCGTAATGCTTGATATTTTCCGGCGTCAATTGTTGGAATTTGGATTCTCTCTTTCTGTCCGGACGATGTTGCAATTTTTCTACATTCTGAGCCGTACAGGAGATAGCCAATACTATCCATAAAAAAATGATGCTCTGCTTCATGATTTAAAATTTTTAACAACCGATAGCGGTTAAAATATCTTTCCCCTCTCCTAACGCAAATCATCCGAAATGCTCGACGCATGTTCAGTTCTTTCAGTATTTTATTACAAAACCCGGGGCTTTTGGGTAATAAGCCGTATAAAGTAATTCTTAATTTTATCGGCTTGCTCATCGGTAACATCTAAATAAATATGGTTGCCGGATTCCACAGGCTCGAATATCGTATAACCTGCGCTATCTACATGAATAATTCCTTGCGGCGATTTATTCATAAACACGGAATCAGGCTCGGCCACATAAAGCACCGCTGTCAAATCCCACGTAGGACGATCGTAGGGCATCGGCAAATAGGCTTTATACGCTTCCACCATAGGATGTAACACACCCCAATTAAAATCATTCTCAATGCTCGCAGCAGGGTAATTTATTTTAATCCCGACTTCAAAAGGGGTAATTACAACCGGCGTGGGCCATTCCGAAAATATTTTTTGCACAGCAGGAATATCTTTCACAACATTATATTCCTTCAACGGATTTTCGCCAAAACTCCCGGCCATCATAACAAGTTGTTTCACTTTCGCAGCCACTAATTCTTTCCCTGTTAACGGCGAATACGCATCAGCCGGCGTGTCCAACAGTTTCGCAATATTCGTAGAAAAACCGACAGACACAAGATGTACGGAATGATCGGGTTGCTGAGCCAACATTTTACGATATAACCCGGCCGCTTCCGGCAATGATTCATAATCCGTGCGTGTACGCTCGAATGCAGGTTTGCCATCCACTGCAATTTCACAAACGACACGCGCATAATTAACGGCATCGCTTTCGCTATCTACGCCATCTTTCACAATGCCAATGGGCACATCAGCATGACCGTACCATGTGGCCATAATATCTGTAAACTCGGCAGAATATGCGCTGTTTTTATTGCTCATTATCGCCAATAAATCCACTTTACCGACCTCCACATATTTATATATCATGTCCAAGGCCAACGCATCATCCACATCATTGCCCATATCCGTTTCGAATATCAGTTTGATTTTTTTCTGGCCTTCGGGCTTACTTGAACAGGATGTAAGGCCTAAAATGGAAAGTGTGACGAAAATAAATAATTTTTTCATTTCAATATAATTTAATTTACTTCATGTATTTTGTGCGCTTCGCCTGCTTTTACCAATGGCGATATTGCCATCATTGTTTCAATTTTTTGAGACAACTCTTCGTCGGTGATTTTTGGTGTTACTTTAATGTGCCGCGCATTATTAGCATTTTTGTTCCAATAAATTTTATTGTCATCAGTCATTACAAGTTCACCGACAGTATCTTCGTCAAACAGTTGTGGCTCTACGGCATAGATAACGGCAATATGGTCCCAACTCATTCGACCGGTATTCAAAGCGTTGTTCCACAAGCGATATGCTTCGCGCACAGGATTATCGGCAGGCGTTGCAGGCAAAAGTCTGTTGCCGGTAATAACTGTTGTTCCGTATGGCGAGAAATACATCGGAGCAGGGAAATTAGCTAAAATTTTGCGCGTATAAGGCGCAACGCCGTTTTCCGTAAAATTCCAACTTTTACTCGGCTTGATGTCGGCACCTGTCAT
>JAISFI010000419.1 GCA_031263685.1 Dysgonamonadaceae bacterium
CCCCCCCCCCCCCCCCCCCCCCCCCCCCATCCCTATTAGACAATACAATAGCTTGTATAAGCAACTTCTCTGTCTTTAAAATTAACTGTTTATATATTGTGCGAATCATTCGGCTGTTCTGTTTCAGGACGGCTTTTCGTGTTTTAAATTCTATGTTGCATCCATTAAAATTTTTAAGTTATGTCTTTGTTGTATAACAAAATCGAGCGGGGAAATCCGTCGGATACGGCGGCACCCAAAAAGTGGTATCCTGTGTTGAAAAGTACGGGATTAGTGAAAGAAAAAGAAGTTGCCAAACAGTTGGCCGACGAAACGACGCTGAATCCCAAAGAAGCGGAGTTCAGCATAGCACAACTGTTCAAAGTCATGGTTGCAGATTTGCTCGACGGCAAAACCGTTCAGTTAGGCGATCTGGGCAGTTTTCGCCTGACGGCTCACTGCGAAAGCGTCAATACGGAAGAAGAGGTGACGGCTGCACAAATAAAAAATCTGAACGTCCGGTTCACTGCATCCGAAGCATTGAAGGAGGCTCTGCGCAAAGCACATTTCGTTGCAGTAGAATCACTTACTAAAAAGTGAAATGTGCGTATTGCAAGACGGCGGTCTCTGTTTTGCAACACGGCGGTGTTGATGTTTAAAGACCGCCGTGTTGCGCTCGAAAGATGGCGGTGTTGCGCAACAGACACGGCGGTGTTGCAAAGGAGAGATCACCGTCTTGCGAAACCAATGTCGCGATGTTGAAGAGAAAGGGAAAAGAGATTGAAATATTACAATAAATAAACAACAAAAAGAAGAGAGAATTAATAACAAATGAATGTCCGGAACGGACGTAAAAACAAAAACACATGAAAACAAATTTTTTGAAAATGGTTGCTATGGCAACATTCACAGTGCTCGTAATGACGGGTTGTAAAAGTAGTAACCAAGCATCAAACGGCTACGTGTCCAATCAGAAAACGCCCAGTACAGTGGAACAGCGACAGGCTGCCAATCGCGGCCTTAAAGTACAAAAGGAAGAATGTGAAGAACTTGCGCTCGAGATGGACGTTAAAAATCTCCGCGAATCGGGCAACGGCGTCAGCGACAAGGAATCGTTTGCCGTCAATCTTGCTCTGCTGGACGCCCGCGCAAAGCTGGCGCAACAGCTCGAAGTGCTGGTCAGCGGACTCATTCGCAACTTCAACCAGCAGCACGCGGCCGACAAGGATTTTACTTCCGTAGAAAAAGCCAGTCAGCTACAGCAGGGTTACTTTGAGCAGTTCCTCACCAACACGCGCCCAATATGCAAAAACACCTACGTGAAAGAAGATGGCAAGTATAACGTATATGTATGCGTGGAAATGGGCGAGCAGCAGCAACGTGCCATGTACAAAAAGCTGAGCGACGACAAAAAAGTTTCGGTAGATTTTGCCGAACACCAGTTTATGCAGGAGTTGGGGAAAGCAAAAGGAGACTACCTCCAAAAGCAACAGCAATAGCTACAAACTACAACTTATAAACTGATGAAAAAGTTACTATGGATGTTATTCGCGGTTTTGCCCCTGTTTGCGTGGGGACAAACCGCTCCTGCATGGACGCAGGACGCTTACCGTGAAGCAAGCTATCCGGCAGCCGAATGGTACACCGGTTTCGTTCGCGACCATCTGAAAGCTTCGGCCAATGCAGGCGTAGCGCTCAAAGCGCTGGAACGCGATGCACAAAATCAGTTGGCCGAAAGCATCATCGTCAACATCGAAGGCGCCACGCAGGTAGAAAACGCCTCTACCCGTATACAGAACGGCAAACAGAGCGCGGAACAAATCACGACCGACTACCGGCAGGCAGTACGTACCGCCACGGCCGCCACCACCGTAAAAAGTGAAGTGAAGTCCTGGCACGATCCTGCAAGCGGCGCGCTTTACGCCTTTGCCGCTGTGCGTCGCTCCGACCTGTCTGCCTATTACCAAAAACAAATCAATAACGATTTGAACAAGGTAGATGTAGCTTTGGGTACAGCCGAACAGTTGGTTGCCGCCGGTAAAAAGATGAGCGCTTTCCGCCAGTGCAGCACGGCGAAAACAACGCTCGATGGCATCACCTATTATCAGGATTTACTGACGGCAGTAGATGCAGCATCCGACGAAAATGCCTTGCAACAGGAACGCTTCGCCGAGTTGCAGCGTACGCTGAATCAAAAGTTGATCACCCTCGAACAAAGCACTTTCGTATACATCGACTGTAAATACGAGTACAAAAGCTATAAAGACGACGCTTTCAGCGAAGATCCAGGCATCCTCTGCGACATCATCACGCAAGCCCTCAGCGAAAACGACTGCAGCGTGGTGGAAGATCCCGCCGAAGCCGATTACGAGTTGACACTCACCGCCTACACCACGCAACGCAGTGACGGCAAGGGACAATACGGCATCATCTCGTACTACGCCAATGTAAAGGGCAGCCTCTACAACCGCCTCACGAAGAAAAAGACGGTAGATTTTGCGATTCTTAATGATCCGGATGCGTATGCGGCAGGCAAGTCGGCACAGGATGCGGCGACGAAGGCGTTTAAGTTGCCGGCGTTGAAAGAGAAGGTGTTGGAGAAGGTTTTGCCGAGGATAAAGAATTGAAGATGAAAAAGTTATTATTGGCAGTACTTACGCTCTTGGCAACAGGCTACGGCAGTGCAAATGCACAGGCAGTTTGGGGCGGCAGGATCGGATTATCCCGCCCGACGGTATCAACATCGGAAGGGTTTAATATTGCCGGGCAATTTGGCCTGGAGTTGGGGCCTGTCCTGTACTACCATTTAATAGACGATTTTTATCTTAATCCGAGAGCCATGTTCTCGCTCAAAACGTTTAAAGTGGATGCTAAATTCCAGCATACGATCTCTCTTGATATTCCGCTGTATGCCGGCTACAGTTTTCCTGTTGGCCGTATTTGGCTGTATACTCAGGCAGGGCCTTTCGCAGGATTTAACCTTGCAGCAATCGGGTTTAAAGGCGCCGGTACATTCACTTCCTTCGGGAAGGTTAACGCGGGCTTGGGAGCAGTGGCAGGTATTGACCTGCACAGACTCAGGATGGAATTGGGCTATCAAGCCGGGCTGGTAAACGTGGCCGATGGCGGTAATGCTCCTGTCAGGCTGGGTTCTCTGTTTGTGGGGGCGAGTTATATATTTTAATAAATTACTATTACTTAAAACTTAGTTACAGTAGATTAGAATTTTTGCGAATGAAACATATTATTATCATTTTAAGTTTATTGCTGTTTGTACAGCATTTATTTGCGCAGGAAGAAAAATTGCGCGTGGCAGTTTTTGATCCCACCTCGTCGGGTACTGCTATTGACGAAGGGTCGAAAGTTGCCGTACGCGAGCTAATCAGTTCCACTTTTGTCAATACCGGCAAGTATATCATCGTGGAACGCTCGTTGCTCGAAAAGGTGATGAAAGAACAGGAATTTTCTAATTCCGGCGTGGTGGACGATAATCAAGCCACCGAGATTGGTAAATTGGCCGGTGCACACAAGGTTGTGATTTCTGTAGTAACCCTGGTCGGCGGTCGCAACATGTTAAGTGTTAAGGTGATTGATGTAAAAACCGCCACAATCGACCAGCAAAAAACAAAACTTGTTCAAACGAATGATTTGCTGGACGCAGTAGAGCCATTGACACAGGAACTGATAGGCGTGGCAGTCACTGCTCAAACTGCTCCAACTCTTCCCAAGAAAAATATTGAACCAGTCCATGCCAATGCTACTTCAGCGGCTCCACTTGGCGGCCAACGTAATGGCGAATCTTATAATCCCGATGGCATTGAACTTGTCTACATCGCAGGGGTAGGCGCCGGGACAATCGCTACTAAAGGCTTCTATATAGGTAAATATGAAGTAACGCAGGCGCAGTGGGAAGCTATTATGGGAAATAATCCGTCGGCCAAACCGGATCCGTCTCATCCGGTCAATAATGTAAGCTGGAATGACGTAAAACAGTTTCTTACAAAACTCAATGAAAAAACCGGACGCAATTATCGCTTGCCTTCCGAATCGGAATGGGTACATGCGGCCAGAGGTGGCAGCAATAACGATAATTATGAGTATGCAGGTAGCAGGCGTATTAAAGATGTGGCATGGTATGATCAAACCAGTGGCAGCAACGTTCATCCGGTGGGCACTAAAAAACCAAATTCCGCGGGCATCTATGACATGAGCGGTAACGTATTTGAATGGTGCGAAGATTGGTTTGACGGCAAACAGACCCACCGTGTGCGTCGCGGCGGTAGTTGGCATGATGGCGGAGGGCATTGCCTCGTACTTACTCGCAACCGTTTTCTGCCCGATAAACGTACTACCACTATTGGTTTTCGCGTGGTCTGCAGTTCAGAGTAAAGCGAAAGGCTTTGTAAAAAAATATCATATTGCACTATTAACAGTACAATTGAAAAAAAAAAGCGATGAAATAGTCATCGCAAATATTCAAAAACTAAATTATTCATTCTAAAAATTACAAAACATGAAAAGAGTATTTTTATTCGCCTGTATGGCAGTAGTAACATTGGTGTTATTCAACTCGTGTGGTGGATCGCGTGCTATGTATTTTACGCTTCCCCAAGAAGAACCTTTGAGTAATTACACGGACAATTCGTTGCGTCGATTCGTCCAAGATCCGGAAAATGAAGGGGCGTCTGTTGTCGTTAGGGAACCCTTTGATAAGGGTAGCTGGCCCGGACTGCAAAATAGAGTAGCCTCATTAGTAGAAAATGGGCTAATGCGTAACAAATATAACCCGCGCAATAGACGTCTGTTTGAAAATGCGATGGAAAAGTTGGAAGACGGTAGTGATTATGTTACCATACGACAAAAAACGAATACAGACCTGATATTCGAGGTTGACTTTAACATAGATGAATATGCCGTCAGTGAATATTCTCTCAGGCGAGGTCAAGGTGCCAAGAAAATTCCTTTTGTCATTGGGAGTAAGAAAGACCAGATAAATCCGATTTATATGGTTTATGGGTTTAGCATTGAAATCAAAGTGATACTTTTGGCAGATAACAAAATTGCCGGAGTCTATAAATATTATCAAACACCTTGTATCGATGGTTGTCGAATTAAAACTTACGATGCCAACAAGCTGACTTATTTCGTGCCTGCCGATCCGACAAAAAATATTATTTCAGATGAATCTGCACGAGTACAGACCCGTTGGGAAAAATATGAAAAACAAATTAGCGAATTTATCAATAACATTGTTATTCCCAATATGTTCGCGGAAATAAAAACAGGATCTCCTGTTAGTAGTTATAATAATGACGCCTCTGTCATGGCAGATCAATCACAACAAGCATGGCTACAACCACAACAATCAGAAGAAGAGCATAGAGTCGTAAGTCGTCTTGCCCAATTACAAGACAAAATATACACTTGGGTGGAATCCAGATACAATTTAAAGCAGAGTAATTAACATCCAAGCGAAGAGATATGAAAATCTTTTTAATCATGCTCGCTTGTTTCCTGTGCACCGCGGTAACGCGGGCACAGGAGCAAGAGAGAAAGCCGCGTATCGTAATTTCGTATGCTCCAAATGCAGAAATAAGCGACAATATTAGAGGTGCATTTACAGGGGCGCTTTATGAAGGATTGCAAAACAGTGGCAAGTATGCAGTGTTTGAAAGAAATGATTTTGCCACCGTTAAGCAGGCAGAAATGGAGTATCAAGCACAAGGACACGTGAAAGATGCAGATTTATTAGACGCTGCAAAAGAAAATGGCGTGGAATACGTTGCTTATGTTACTTTCGCCGTGATAGAGGAAAGATACCGCATCATGGTTAAATTTGCCAATTTGCAATCAGGCGAAGCGATAGGGAAGCCATTTAACGTAACTTCCAAACAAGGCAGCGACTTATTTGATCTTGCCGATGAAATAACGAAGCGCTTAGTAACAGAGCGTCCGGTAACATATACTCCAAAAAAATCATTTTTCACTTGCGAATGTGCTATTGATGCATATGGAGAACGTGTTAAGAGTGATGTAAGCATCCTAAACGAGCAACCCCTGTCTTACACAGAAGCGATCGCATTCTGCAAGAAAAAAGGTGACGAATGGCGATTGCCTACTCGAGTAGAGCTATATCTCATATTTTCGGTACGTAACTTAAAAGATGTTGTACCTTTTGAAACCAGGGATTATTGGACTGCCGATATACGTAATAATTACGAAAGTTACGTTATAAATTTCGGCACACGCCAGGATGCTTATTACAGCAAAAATATTAGAAACCCGTTCCGTTGTATCCGCATCCCCGACTAAAAAAGTTCCGGCACAAAGTAAAAGATGTGTTAAGGATAGATAAAGCATAGCTAATACATATAAATTGAGGAATGATAACAACAAAAAAACAGGAAATATGAAAAAGATGCTCTGTATAGCCCTTCTTGCTTTACTGCTTCCAGCAGTAATGCAGGCGCAGACAAAAAAAACTTCCCCTCAACAACCTTCACTGGTAGTCTTTGTGGTGGGTATGGAGAATGATCAGGTAAGCAACTATCTTACCAACTTGATTGGTAATAACCTTGCCCGTGCGTATACCATCGTTCCCCGCACAGATGCCGTAAAGAAAAAGTTGCAGGAACTGAAAGAATACGAAGATGCCGGACACGTAGACGACCGCAAACTGATTGAATGGGGACACCAGAACAATGTTTCCGTGCTCTGTCTGGTAACAGTCGCCCATGTCGATGAATACATGTTCTCGGCGCAGCTTACCGACGTAAAAAGCAATACGCTCATCGGTAACGCCGAATACGAAATTCCCTCGCTAAGCAGCGAAGACCTCAAAAAAGCGGCTTCGGCGCTGGCTGCACAGATGCAACGGAAAAAGAATAACGGATCGTAAGGGTAGTCGGCTTCACGCGGTTTAATATTGTGAAATAAAGAAGCGGCAACCGTAAACAGCGTTCGGCGTTAACAAATCCGGAACGGATTGCATCTTGGTAGCTCGAACGTTTTAACGTCGGGTTGGAATCATGCATCATTGTACCGGAGCGGCGAAGCCCCGAAATATATTTGTATAAAATATTTCGGGGCTTCGCCGCTC
>JAISFI010000420.1 GCA_031263685.1 Dysgonamonadaceae bacterium
AGGCAAACGAACTGGGCATATACGACATGAGCGGGAATGTTTGGGAATGGTGCCACGACCGGTATGACGACTATCCGTCTTCGGCGCAAAATAATCCTGTGGGCGCTTCATCAGGCTCCTACCGCGTGTTTCGGGGCGGCAGCTGGAGCAGCAATGCTGGCTTCTGCCGCGTGGCTATTCGCGACTACATTTCGCCCGACGATAGTTACGACGTTCTTGGCTTCCGTCTGGCTTGCAGTTCAAGGTAGTCAGGTGGTGAGGTTTTGCCAAAAAGCGAGGGAGGGACGACCGAGCAAAAAGGCAAAACCGAAAGAAAGATACCGCCGAAGGCGGTCGAAATTTTTTTTAAAAAAGATAATAGATAAGATAGATATATGCAGTTTAAGATTTTTACCATACCGGTTACCGACGACGGCACAGCCATGGAAGAAATGAACCGTTTCCTGCGCGGGCACAAAACGCTGGAAGTTGAACAGCAGTTGATTTCCACCAAAACCGGGAGTCAGTGGCATTTCTGCGTCAAATATCTGGCAAATGCGCAGCCCGAGAACAAAGTCCAAAACACGTCGAAGATTGACTATAAGGATGTACTTGATGAAAGGACATTCGCTCTTTTTTCCATTCTGCGCGAAGTTCGCAAGAAAATAGCTGAAGAGGACGGCTTGCCCGTGTATGCCGTATTTACCAATGAAGAACTGGCGAATATTGCATCCCTTGAAAATATGACGGTGGAAAATGTCAAAAAGGTAAAAGGTATAGGCGATAAAAAAGCTGAACGTTTTGGTAAACGTCTGTTCGAATATTATACGGCAAATCAATCAAATGAAACGTAAAGGATACATAGTTGAACAAATTGCGGATACCGACAATCTCCGTCTGGCATTCTGGAAAGCGCAAAAGGGAAAATCCATGAAGCAGGAGGTTATGCTGTTTCGTGAAAATCTTGACGCCCGCCTGCTGCAAATAAGGGAACAGTTACTTGATAACTCTTACCGGTTTGGCAACTATCGCTATTTTACAATTCACGACCCCAAAAGACGCATAATATGCGCCGCTCCGTTCGCGGAAAGAGTCGTTCATCATGCCATTATGAATGTTTGCGCAACAGACTTTGACAGGCGTCAAATCCCATACAGCTATGCCTGCCGAAAAAACAAAGGTACATTCGCCGCTCTGGAACAGGCGGCTCTTTACCAGAAGAAATATCAATGGTTTCTGAAACTGGATGTGCGGAAATACTTTGACAGCATTGATCACGAAATACTGTTCGAAAAACTTCAGCGCATGTACAAGGACAAATCCTTGCTGAGCCTGTTCCGGAAAATCATAGACAGTTATCATGCCGGCGACGACAGGGGTCTTCCCATCGGCAATCTTGCCAGTCAGTATTTTGCCAATCATTATCTTTCGTATGCCGACAGGCATGCGGTGGAACAGTTGCGCATACCCGCATACCTGCGATATATGGACGACATGCTGCTGTGGTTCAATGATAAAAGCGAACTTCTTGAGAAAGGAAAACAGTATGAGCATTTTATTCGCGAACATCTGAAACTGGAATTGAAACCCTTTGTGCACAATAAAACCGGACACGGATTGCCCGCTTTGGGATTTATACTGTATCCCGACCGGATACGGCTAAACAGAAGAAGCAGGCAAAGGTTTTCGACAAAACTGCGACAGAATTATACACTGCTGGAACGGGGTGAAATCAGCGAATCGGAATTTGGCGTCAGGACGCTGTCGCTTTACGGATTCATCGCTCATGCCGACAGCAAAGGTCTGGCTAAACATGTCATGCAAAAAACAGGGACAGACATTGAAAGCTCCAACCGCGTGAATCGGGGCGGCAGCTGGAACAACAATGCGGGCAACTGCCGCGTGGCTAATCGCAACAACAATTCGCCCGACAATAGTAACAACAATCTTGGCTTCCGTCTGGCTTGCAGCTCAAAGTAGTCAGGGGAAGAGGGAGAACTAAGAGTTATGATAAAAATGATAATAAATAAGGCAAGACCTGCAAAGCCGTAAGAGCAGGGAAAAATAAAGTTTATGAATAAAGATTTAAAAAATTCAGTAGCAAGTGTCGCAATGGAGACAGAGACCATTCAAAAAAACGGGGTTAGTCCGAAAGACCTCACAATGAGTAGGAGAAATTTTAAACTGCAATAAAATAAAAATGAATAAAACGCGAATTACCATTGAAAATACCCCCGATGAAAATAATATGGGACGTATTGAGGAATTAAGAATAGAAATTGGAAATACTAAACTGCATATTGATAAAGAAGATGATTACAATTTCATCTATAAGTCTAAGAAAGATGCAGAAAAAGCTTTAGTAGAAGTACGTAAAAAATTAATAGAAAAAAAATTATGGGATAAAGATGCTTCTGTATGCAATCACATAGAGGGATTTGCACTTACCTATTATAATGCACGAGCGATTATTAATTAATAAAATTCTAAATTTTTCGAATCATGGAAAAAAAAGAAACTAAAAAAGAAGGTAGCATTGCTGCTGCCGCAAACACATTTGAGAACGGTGTTTTTAAAATTCTAAAGGGTATAAAAACAACATTCATTCCATTATCTGTTGTTATGTGCCTGTTCCTTACTGTTATGTGTGCATCCTGTCATCATCCCGCCGAGCCTGCAATGGTATTTGTGCATGGCGGCACATTCCGGATGGGCTGTACCAACGA
>JAISFI010000311.1 GCA_031263685.1 Dysgonamonadaceae bacterium
ATTAACGTGAGCGAAAGATGTGCGAAAGGGAACACTAATCCGGAACGGATTACATATAGGTAGCCCGAACGTTTTAACGTCAGGTATATGTGCAACGTCGAAGCAGAGCGGTGAAGCCCCGAAATATTCTTTTATACGTCGCATGAATCAAATCGAATCCATTCATCGGATAAAATATTTCGGGGCTTCGCCGCTCTGCTTCGACGTTGTACATATACCCGACGTTAAAACGTTCGGGCTACCTATATGTAATCCGTTCCGGATTAGTGTTCCCTTTCGCACATCTTTCGCTCACGTTAATAGCGCTTCAAAAAAAGAATGAATCAATTTTCATCGCCCATGCGTAATTCACAAAAATTTCCTGTAAATTTGCGGAAATTTTTGAGTAAACGGAATAAAAATTCAAAATAAAATATGGAACATCCTTTGCACATTTACAATACATCGAGCAGGAAAAAAGAGCCGTTCATACCCATACATTCTCCGTTGGTCGGGATGTATGTTTGCGGTCCTACGGTATATGGCGATCCGCATTTGGGACATGCCCGTCCGGCGATAACATTCGATATTCTTTTTCGTTATCTGAAGCATGTTGGCTATAAAGTTCGCTATGTCCGCAACATTACTGATGTGGGACATTTGGAACATGATGCCGACCACGGGGAAGATAAAATTGCCAAAAAAGCCCGCCTGGAACAGTTGGAGCCGATGGAAGTCGTACAATATTACTTAAACCGCTACCATCAGGCAATGGATGCGCTCAACGTGCTGCCTCCCAGCATCGAGCCACACGCCAGCGGCCATATCATAGAGCAGATTGCAATGGTTAAAGCGATTTTAACCAACGGATATGCCTACGAAAGTGAAGGATCCGTCTATTTCGATGTGGAAAAATATAACAAAGACTACCATTACGGTAAACTTTCCGGTCGCCATATCGAAGAAATGCTCAATACTACCCGTGTGCTGGACGGGCAGGAAGAAAAACGGAACAGCGTTGATTTTGCGCTGTGGAAAAAAGCTGCTCCGGAACATATTATGCACTGGCCGTCGCCCTGGAGTGAAGGATTTCCCGGATGGCATCTGGAATGTAGCGCTATGGGGAAAAAATACCTGGGCGAAACTTTCGATATACATGGCGGAGGTATGGACTTGATTTTTCCACACCACGAGTGTGAAATCGCGCAATCTGTTGCAGCGGCGGGAAAAGAAGCCGTGCGCTACTGGATGCACAATAATATGATTACGATCAACGGACAAAAAATGGGGAAATCGCTGGGTAACTTTATTACCTTGGAAGAACTGTTTTCCGGAAAACATGCCTTGCTGAAAAAAGCCTATTCTCCGATGACTATCCGTTTTTTCATCCTGCAGGCACAATACAGAAGTACGCTGGATTTCAGCAATGAAGCCTTGCAGGCCTCAGAAAAAGGTCTGGAAAGAATTTGGGAAGCGTCTGGGAATATATCGAAAATTCCGGCATCTTCCTCCTCATCGGTCGATGTAAAGTCTTTAAGGAAACACTGCTATGATGCACTCAATGATGATTTGAATACGCCTGTTGCCATATCGTATCTGTTTGACGCGGTGAAGCATATCAATGCGGCGCTTGCCGGACAAGTTACCCTTTCTTCGGAAGACATTCAAGAACTTCAATCTGTCTTTCAACTCTTTTTAATAGATATTCTCGGCCTAAAGGATGAAGTGAAAGATGAAAATGCGGCCTGCGCATCTTTCTCGAAAGCGGTAGACATGCTCTTACAGATGCGTTTGCAAGCCAAACAAAACAAAGATTGGGCAACTTCCGATAAAATACGCGACGAACTCACGGCTTTAGGCTTTGAAATCAAAGACACAAAGGATGGTTTTGAATGGAGACTGAACAAATAAGCATGGAAAGTTTCGAACAAATAAACATGGAAGATTTCAAGAAAATCATCCGAAATGACCGTTACGCCGTACATTCCGGCATCGAATTAACAGAAGTCCGCCCCGGTTATGCCAAAGCCGAAATGGAAATCAAAGATTATCACCTGAATGCAGGAAATGTAGTACAGGGAGGCGCTATTTTCACGTTGGCCGATTTTGCTTTTGCCGCTGCTGCCAATGCTTATGGAAATTTAACGCTTTCCATACAGACGTCTATCTACTTCCACAAAGGAGTGGGTTGCGGGACACTTTATGCGGTAGCGCAGGCCGTAAAAATCGGCCAGAATATCGGCAACTTTGAAGTCCGCGTAAGCCATGACAGTGGGGCATTAATTGCGACATTTACGGCTGTGGCTTATCGAAAAAATATTCCGTTCCTACATATTCCTTCGCCTGCCCACTGATTTGCATTAAAGATATTTCGCAAATTTTTGTGTTATATTCTGCAAGCAGCAGGCGTTCTTCTGCTTCCAGCAGGCTGTTTTGCGCTTCGCGAAGCTCTATGCCGGAAAGATCGCCGAGTTTATAACGTTCAATGGCTATTTCGTAGTTTTCTTTGGCCGTCGACAGGTTTTGCCGCTCCAAATTGAGCAGTTCCAGGTTGTTGCGATAGGCAATCCAAATGTTGGACAGGTCGGATTTGAGTCCCAATTCCAGGCGTTCGTATTCCAGTTGCCGGTTTTGAATTTGCAGCTTGGCGTTTTGCTGCTCCCGCCGGCGATTCATCCCGTCGAAAATGGTAAATCCCAGCGTAAGGCCGTAGGTCAATCCGATGTTTTCCTGCTGTTTGTAGGTTCCGACGCCATATTTATTCAAGCCATACCCGTATCCGGCGTTCAATCGCAAGTAAGGATAATTGCGACTTTTGATTACCTGATAATCCAGCGAACTGAGCGTTTGGTTCTTTTGAGAAAGCAACAGGCCGGCATTGGTCGTTAAAGTCTTGTCTCTCAAAATTTCCAGATCCAGCAAAGCGTTGGGAATGATGACGGAGTCTCTGATAATTAACCGTTTATTCACATCGTCCAGCGCCATCATCTCGTTCAGGTGAATGCGCGACGTTTGCAAGACCTCAAACTGTTTGATAAGTTTTGAACTGTCGGCATTGAAATCCACCTTAGCCTGTTGCAGGTCGAGGCGCGACATGGATCCGATGTTGTACCGTTCTTCGACAATCCGAAGCCTCTCGCGGGACAAACTCACGGCTGCCTGGAGATTTTTCAGGCGGATTTTCTGCTGCACAAAATTATAGTATTCGGCAGATAGCTGGGAAATGAAATCCTCTATCACCAGGCGCGTGTTTAATGCTCCTATCTGTTGCAATTCGCGGAGTCTTTTATAATTGGTTTGTATTTTCAATCCGTCGAAAATCGTCCATTCCAGTCCGAGGTCGGCGCTGACACTCCGGTCTTGGACGCCGGTGCTGTTGATACGTTCTCCGGTACTGGTTTTCTGTTCCCGGTCGTAGAGAGATCCTGCGTATCCGGTTGTCAGGTTGAGTGTGGGCAAGTATCCTGCGTTACCGATCGACCGGTTGTTGTCCGTTATTTGCTGATCATTGCGAATAATCCGAATGTCGTAATTTCGCTCCAAACCAATCTCCAGGCAGCGCTGCAAGTTATATATTTCCTGTCCGTATATGGCGGGAAACGACAGGAGGTTGGCGACAATCCACAGTTTACACAGGTGTTTCATATTGAGGGGTTCATTAAAAATTCGTTACTTGTCATTTTGTCCTATTGCGTTGAACGCTTTCTTTTCTCTATCGGTAGAAATATACATATACATCATCGGTACTACATACATGGTGAGGAAGGTAGAAATCAACATCCCGCCCACAACGGATACACCCATAGCAATACGTCCGTTAGCGCCCTCTCCACCGGAATAAACCAGCGGCAGAAGGCCAAGAATGGTTGCGAAACTGGTCATTAAGATAGGTCTTAATCGTTGTACGGAAGCTATCTGTATCGCCTTTTCCTTGTGAATACCCGCTTCCTGCCGCTGATTGGCAAACTCTACGATGAGGATGCCGTTTTTAGCGACCAACCCAATCAACATGATGATACCTATCTGACTGAAGATATTCATTGTTGTTCCTGCAATGTACATGAACAGCATCGCCCCTGCAATTGCCAGCGGCACTGTCAGCATCACCACCAGCGGGTCTTTGAAACTCTCAAACTGCGCGGCCAGTATCAGGAATATCAGGACTAAAGCCAACAGGAAGGCAAACATCAAACTGGAAGAACTTTCCCGAAATTCTTTAGACTCGCCCGCCAAATCCGTCCGGAACGAATCGTTCAGCGTTTCTTTGGCAATGCGATCCATTTCTTCCAAACCTTCTCCAATTGTAACACCTTCGGCCAGCCCGGCAGATACGGTTGCCGAATTGAAACGATTGTATCTGTACAGTTGGGGAGGCGCCACAGTTTCATTGAGATCGACCATATTATCCAACTGGATCATGTAATTGTCGGCACTTTTAACGTAAATAGATTGCAGGTCGATAGGCGTATTCCGCTGTTGGCGGTTGATTTCGCCCAGTATCTGATACTGCTTGCCGTTCATGTAAAAATATCCCATGCGCTGGCCGCTCAGAGCGTACTGCAAGGTTTGTCCAATATCGCGCGTGCTGACACCCAGCAGACCGGCCTTGTCGCGGTTGATTTCTATTCTGGTTTCCGGTTTAGTAAATTTGAGGTTTACGTCCGACATTTGGAATTTGGGATTCGTATTTACTTTTTCCATAAACAGCGGAATAAATTCTTCCAGTATATCCAGATTCGGCGCCTGCAGCACATATTGTATCGGCATGGCAGCCCGGCGACCGCCAAAAGTAGTTTGCTGCTGCACGAAAGCGCGCGCTTCGGTTTGCGTCCTCACTGCTTGAGAGAGCGCTTCGGCAATCTGCATTTGCGTGCGGTTCCGGTCTTGAATGTCCGGTAGCATCAACCGGTCGAATCCCGATCCGCTTCGTACAAGCGAAATGTTGATTTTCCTCTCCGAAGCAATGGAATCGGCTATCCGGCTGATTTTTTCGGTATAGTCCCGATGAAACTCAAAAGTAGCGCCTTCGGGCGCCGAAGTGCGTATCGTTATCTGTGAACGGTCTTCCAGTGGCGCCATTTCCGACGGGATGTTAAACCAGAACAGCACAATGAGCGACAACATAAGCAGCATAATGGGAAATACCAGTATCCGGTGTTTAATGAGATAGCGCAGCGACCGGTCGTACAGCCTGTTCATTCCTTCAAAAAAGGGTTCTGTTATCCGGTAAAACCACTGTTGCTTTTCCCGTTTTTTTAGCAGTTTGGTTGCAAGCATCGGCGTGAATGTCAGCGAAACAAAAGCAGAGATAATGACGGATCCGGCTACCACAATGCTGAACTCCCGGAATAAACGGCCGGTCATTCCCTGTAAAAACACGATGGGGAAAAATACGGCCACCAGGGTAATGGTTGTCGAAACCACCGCAAAAAATATTTCTTTGGATCCTTCTATGCCCGCCTCGATTGGTTTCATTCCTTTTTCTATGCGCACGTAGATGTTTTCGGTGACAACGATCGCATCATCTACCACCAAACCCACCGCCAATACGACTGCCAACATGGAGAGCACATTGATGGAAAATCCTGCCAGAAACATGATGAAAAACGCACCGACCAGCGACACTGGTATGACCACGCAAGGCACCAGCGTCACACGCCAGTCTCTCAGGAAAAGGAAGATGATGATGACGACCAGTACAAAGGCAATGTAGATCGTTTCTTCTACTTCGGAGATGGACGCGCGGATAAATTTCGTGTTGTCGAAAGCGATGTCCAGTTTCAGATCTTCCGGCAAATCTTTTTCCATTTGTTTCAATCGAAGCTGTATTTCGTCCGAAATTTCTATCTGATTGGCTCCCGGCTGCGGGATGACTACGGCGCTGACCATGGGAACGCCGTTCTTTTTCATGATACTGCGCTGGTCTTCCGGCCCCAGTTCTGCATAGCCGATGTCATGAAAACGGACTACATTATAATTGTCTTCTTTGATTATCAGATTATTAAATTCCTCCGGTGTTTCCATTAAACCCATGGTGCGGATTGTCAGTTCTATTTTATCGCCTTCGATACTTCCCGACGGCAATTCAATATTTTCCCGGTCGACGGCATTCTTCACATCCATCGGCGTGATTCCGTAGGCCGCCATCTTGGAAGGATCGAGCCACAAGCGCATGGAATAACGCTTTTCGCCCCAAATAGAGACGGAACTTACGTTGGGAACAGTTTGCAGACGTTCTTTGATGGTCAAATCCGCAATTTCGGAGATTTCCAGCAATGAGCGCTTATCGCTTTCGACCGTAATCTGCAAAATAGGATCGGAGTCGGCATCTGCCTTGGAAACGGTTGGCGGATCGCAATCTCTCGGTAGGAAACGCTGGGCGATAGACACTTTGTCGCGAACGTCGTTGGCGGCAGTCTCCAGATCTACGCTCAATTCAAACTCGATCGTTATCCGGCTTCGTCCCTGACTGCTGACACTGGCCAGCGAGCGGATTCCCGGTATTCCGTTGATATTTTGTTCCAGCGGCTCCGTTATCTGGTTTTCAACTACATGGGCGTTTGCTCCCGGATAAGTCACATCGACGGTGATAATGGGATTATCTACATTCGGGTATTCCCTAACTCCCAGAGAAGTGTACCCAATAATCCCGAAAAGAAAAATAACCAGTACCAGTACGGTAGAAAGTACCGGGCGCTTGATGCTAAGTTCGGATATATTCATCGTTCATTTATCATTCAATAATTACCGGCATACCGTCACGGAGTTGCATGATTCCACTGGTAATCAGGGTATCTCCGGGTTGCAGGCCTTTTATGATTTGTACTTTGGATGCGGTACGCAAGCCTTTAGTCAGCGTTACCTGTCTGGCTTTGCCGTCTTTGTAGATGTAGGCGATATCTCGTCCCATTTCGGCAACGATGGCTTCGCTGGGAGCGGTTAGCGTGTTCTTGATTTCATGCAGTTTGAGCTGGATGAAAACATAACGTCCGGGTTTCGTTCTTCCGTTTAGATTGGGATACATTGCACGGACTTTGAGGGTATAGGTTTTTGTATCCAGTTTGGATTCGATGGCATAAACGGTTGCTTCGTAGCGGTTCAGATCTCCGTCGACGGTAAAAGTGAGACGCGTACCGTCTTTGATGATGCCGGCGTGCCGTTCGCTGAGAGAAAATTCGATCTTCAAGGGGATCACTTTGGTCAGTTTGGCGATAAATGTGGCGGGCGATACATATTGTCCTTCGCTCACCAGGCGCAAGCCGATAATCCCGTCGAAAGGCGCTCTCAATTCTGTTTGAGAGATGCGCGCTTTTGCCAAATCAATATCGGCGTTCAGTTTGCCCAGTTCCATGATAACCTGCTCGTATGCTTCTTTACTGACGGCGTCTTTGGCCAGGAGGGATTTTTGACGGAAAACCCGTTCTTCGGCCAGCGGTATTTGCGCCTGTAGTTTTTTAAGCTCGGCTTGCAGGGGATCATCGTTGATTTTAGCCAGCAGTTCTCCTTTTTTTACAGGAGTTCCTTCTTTGAAATAAATGTTAATGATTTTGCCGGAAGTTTCGAATGAGAGGTCTACTTCTTCGTCCGGCAAAGTAATTCCCGATATGGGAAAATTGTCTTCCAAATCTTCATATTTGACGATTTGCGTATTGACGTTCAACGCTTTTCTTGTTGTCGGAGCGTCTTTTTTTACGGCATTATCCGTGTTCTCTTCCGGAGTGAAATAACGTTTCAGGGATGGATAAAACGCCATTCCGACTATAAAGAGAACAATAACTACGATAAGCACTATCTTAGTTTTCTTCGTCATGGATTTTGTTTTTTTAGATTGGTATTTTGTTTATTCTGCCTGCAAAAATAGGTGAATTAAATCTGTTAAGCGCTGTTTTTTGAAATACAAGTCTTTTTTATGATTCATTTATGAATCTATACTGTACATAAGTATATGTTGTTCGAGAAGCGGCGATTTTTGGATGATTGCGTTAAACCGACGGTTATATTTATTTATATATCAATTTTCTCACTTCTTCCCGCATTTCTTTGACGGCCGGAGACTGTACTTTCGGCTCTTTGGAGCAAACAATATCTGCCGTTTCACGGACTTTGTCTTCCAAACCCATTTCGTCGTACAATTTTGTCAGCAGATACCAGGGATACAGTCGATTGGGAACTAATTGCGTCGATTTAAGCAGAACGGTTTCCGCTTCTTCATATCGTTTCATTGACTGATAATTTTTCCCCATGATGTTGTATAACATCGGGTCGCAACTGATTTGCATGGCGCGTTGCAGGACTGCATTGCTTTTAATTAATAAACTGTCGCAACGGGCAGGATCTTTTATTCTTTGCTGATCGTTAAGCCCTGTTTTCGAGAGGCATTGGGCATATTCAAAAAGAAACTGTACCTGATCGTTCAAATAAGGATATAACGATCCGTAAACTTCCACAGTATCTTCAAACAAGTCAGCCTGATAATAGATTTGAAGATTTTTCCATTGCTTGTATGCCTGATACATCGGATATTGTTTCCAAAGGCCGCCGACGGTAATGAGCAGGCAACACACAGCGAGTATAATAGTACGCAGATGGCGCCGGTTTGACGGATTTATGTCATCTGTGTGCCATTGTCCGGTTGATAACAGGAAAGCTAAAACAATTAGGAAAGGCAATATGCTGAACGGATACGAGAAGCAGGCAAATATCAGCAAGGCAACTAAGGAACCCAATGTACCCCAATCTTTTGCCTTTACTTTAATTCGGACAGAGAGAACGATTATCCCCGCAAATAGCAAGAGAGCTACAATCCCCGATTCAACCGCAATTTGCAGGTATTCGTTGAATCCGTATTCGGAACTTCCGGCCACCAACTGCTCTGTTTCCGAAGCTTGTCCCGAAGCGAAATAAGCTGCCTGCATTTCGCCGTAAGCGCCGGAGAAATTACCCAAACCTACCCCGAAAGGATGTTTAGCTATGGTTTGAAGGGAAGTTTTCCATATCAGCGCACGTCCGTCGGCAGAATCTTTTTTGAGGTAATACATACCGGTGAAAGCTGCCAAAACAAGTAAAATCAAACCTGGAACGATAAGCCTTTTCACCGGTCGTGCCAATTTCGTCTTAATGAACTTAAACTGCACGCTTTTAAATAGTCCGGCATATCTTCCAAAAATAACGACAAGACTTCCGCCGATGACAGCCAGCCACGAAGCGCGACTCATTGCCGCCGGAAGAACCAGCAGAATGAAAAGGCAGGTAATGATGCCAAACCATTTGAGGCTTGTATGGAGCAAAGTATTACGTGCAGGTTGTATCCCCCAATGCAATGCCAAAGGTAACACAACGGCCAGGTAGCCTGCATACGGGCCTGGATTGAAAAACGAACCGGTCAGTTTGAAAAGTCCGTGTTGAGACGGGATAAATCCGTAGAGTTGCCGCAAGCCCCAAATGGCTTCGACCAGTCCGGTAAGAATGAGTGCTATTGTCATTGCGGACATGATCCACAATCCTTTTGAAAGGTGTAAACTGAAATACAAAACCACCAATAGAGCCAAAATCGTGAGTTTTGTTGTATTTTGCGCGGCGTCGTTGAAAACCAGCGCAGAGAGATAAACACTTCCTGCAAAAAGTAATACAAATCCGTCTATAATCGAAAACCGAAACCGTTTTTTAGAAATAACGGCAACAATCAGCACCGCAATAGCAACTAAACCCATACTCGCGTAAAACCAGAAATATTTACCCGAAACCACGCCGTTGACCAAATCGTCGCTGACAACAAAAACCGTAGCCAGCACCAATAAAAACGGCACCAGCCACAGCACATGTATGATTTTATTTATCATTACTCCTACCTTATTTTTCATTTTATTATTTTAAAAAACCGCTCCCACCGAAACGTCTTTGTATTCATATCTTCCGATTTCCAGATAACAGCCGCTTTTCCTACAATATGATCTTCGGGAAGCAAACCCCAATAACGCGAGTCGCGCGAGTCAAAGACGTAATCGCCGGTCATGAAATAGTAGTTTTTTTGGAATGTATAAGTCCGGAGTATTTCGTTGCCCAAATAGACTGTATCGTTTTTTACTGTTACCGGTTTATCTGTTTCATATACAATCAGATTTCGGTAGAGTTTGATGTTTCGGGCGTCTATTGTCAGCGTATTTCCTTTTCCGGGAACATACAGGGGGCCAAAATTCAGCACCGTCCAGTTGTATTCCTCATCAAAAGGGAAACATTCATCTGCTACACGATTTGTATCGTTGGCAAACCGCTGATAATTATCTACCTGGTTTTGATAACATCCCAAAGTATCCGGACAATTCAAAACTTTATACACTCCATTTTCGATGCAAAAAGTATCGCCGGGAATGGCGACACAACGTTTCACGTAAAAAACATTGAAATTGAAATCCATATTCACCCAATCATCTATATAAGGGAAATTGAATACCAGTACATCGTTTCTTTTCACCTCGCGGAAACCCCATAAGCGCTTAGTTTCTACTTTCCCGCCTTTCCGAAAATCAAAATTTTTATATACCCGTCCGCCCAGCGCCAGCTTATTTACCAGGATATAATCGCCGGCGTCCAAAGCCGGCAACATGGAATAACTGGGTATTTTGAAAGAGGAAAAGACAAATACCCTCAGAATAACTGCCAAGACAATCGCAATAACGATTATTTTGACGAAAAAAAACAGGTTCTTAAGAATGGAACGAAAGGATATTTTCATTCGGCCAACGAATTAATGCGAATGATGATCATGTGTGCAATGCGTATGATCATGCTCGCCGGGCCAATATTTTTCCTGCATGACGTTCAAATATCGGATTGTCAGCGTTGGATCCGATTTGTCAAGAATAAATATGTTTTGTATTTTTAATGCGGGAGTAAGAATAAAAAAATAGGGAATTTCACGATCGTCAACAGGAATGGATAAATGATTCACATTGTATACGCTCAGTTGATGATTTTCGGTTTGAGCATAAGCGTAAAATTGACGTACATTGCCATAACCGCTTAAAATAACGATATTCATTTCAGGAAAGTGTTCTGCTATCTCCGAAAGTGTTTTTGTGGCATGTTGAATACAGGCATCGCAATCATTTTCTTTAAACCGAAAAAACAAAACCACTTTATGTTCCTTCAGCAAAGAATGAAGCAAGATATTTTCTTTGGTTTTTGGGTTTTTTATTTCAATATTTTGACAGGGATAAGCCTCCGACAGTTGTTGAATTAATGTTGCTTCTTTCAATTCTTCGGCTTCCCATGCTTCTCTATCGGTTATTCGACCAGTTTTATTAGTCAAATCATTTATACTGTTTTTTTGTTGTTTATACTTATACATCAAGCTTAAATTAAATAACAGCAACAAAACAGTTAAAATCCATAAAAATATATTCTTTCTCATATTTGATTTATTTTTTGTTATAAAAAGGAAGTCCCGTCTCCGTTATTCCTTCTGCACTAATATCTATTTTTCGGCAGAAATTGTTATTATAAAATTGGATGCGGACCTTTCCCGACTCATCTGTTTTTACATTCGGATTCCAGTACAAAGTACGTTCATGTTCTTTTTCACTTGGCAGCCGGAATTCTCTTT
>JAISFI010000153.1 GCA_031263685.1 Dysgonamonadaceae bacterium
TTTTCATTTCAATTTTATTTATAAGTTTTCATTTCATTTTGATGCAAAGTAAGAGGGTTTTCCCGAGATAGAAAAATATTTTCTGACATTTTGATAGCGAAAACAGAAGATTTAACTAATATAAACAGTTGAGACGTTCAGGGGGTAAAGTGAAAAAATACAATTCGTAAGCAAACTGTTTATTATTAATGCTACTTCTTGGGAATACGATAAAATTCCTGATTAACTTTCTACACCCAACTCACATTAAATAGAAAATTTTAGTAACTTTGTTAACTGTTGGTATGGGGAATATTTTAGTTCGTGTTTTGTTAATGATATTATAAAAATAACCAGCTATGCTTTCTAAAGAAGCAATCGCAATTGCGCTGTATTTTTTCTACCCTGACTCTAACCCAGAAGCTCTGCTTCAGCGATTAATGAACGCAAAGGGAGTTCAGCGGACTGAATGGCACGACAACGTGTTGACCTTGATTAGCGATGAAGAGATTGTAAAGTTCCATCGGACGACTTTGGAAATCAACGAACGATGTGGACTAAAGGATAGGTTTTATGTCAAATCCGGCGATGATTGCGACGAAGTTGTCGTGAAGATTTACTACCGTGACTCCCGGGATGAAATGAGGCAGAGAGATAAACCTATATATGTACTTGGAGCTGTCAGAAACAGCCATGATTCGGGGGCTGCTTTGATTAAAGATGGTGTTCTCATAGGCGCTATCGAAGAAGAACGACTTACTTTAAACAAGCATGAAGCGGCTTATTTCCCGAAAGAGTCTACCCGTTATCTTTTGGATGCGCATGGTCTTACCTGGGATGACCTTGCTCATATAGCCATTACCTATGATTACAATTTCTACAAATATACACCGCGAAGTAAGGACCCCAACTTTCTTTTTCGTGAGGAACATCATCTTCCTTTTCCTCCCACTGGCGTTGACCACCGTTATGATACCGACCGGTTACAATCGTTTCTCGAAACATTGGCACATTCCTATGGTTCCGGATACATTCCACCTGTGACTTTTGTCAAACACCATAAATGTCATGCGGTAGCAGCTTACCATGCAAGCGGTTTCACGGCTCCGACCTTAGTCGTGACCATTGACGGACAAGGTGAGGATGAGTCGTCAACGGTCTGGTTAGGAACAGGCGGAACGCTCAAAAAAATAGCTGCTACAACGCCATTCATCCACTCTCTTGGACATTTCTATCATATTTTCACTATTTATTTAGGATATCAGAGATACGATGAAGGAAAGGTGATGGGATTCGCACCTTATGGAGCTCCCGCAAATGAAGAAGAAGTGAAAACTGTTTCGCAGTTGAGGAAAATGATTGCTCCGTTGATCCGGTTCAATCGCAAAACGCGTCGGATAGAAACGGATCGTCAATGTTTCGCGCCGTCCGCCGATAGTGCTCTGCCCGGCATCAACCTGTCGCAAACGTTTTTGGATGGGTTAGATAAGATTGTACCTCGTATGCCTCCGGAAAAAAACGGTAGTAACCTCATTCCTGAAGACCGGAAAAGTGCGCATCTAGCCTATGTGGTACAAGAGCAGACAGAACAGGTGGTCATGGATATTGTGGATTATTATCTCAATGAGTATCCCGACACAATGGGCGTGGAGTACGTTGTTTTGGCCGGCGGTCTGGCGCTGAACATTATGGCAAACGGTCGATTGATTAAAGAAGGCAGGGTTAAGCCGGAAAACTTGTTCATTCCCGCTTATCCTGCCGATGAAGGGACGGCGGTTGGAGCCGCACTATCGGTATCGGCGGAAGAATACAGTCTTGATACGCACCGTCAAGCCAGGAAAGTATCGTTTGGAAAGACTTACTCTGACGCCGCAGTTCAGGAAATCTTTAACCGGTTTGGCTTGACGGAAGGAACGGATTATGACCGTGTTCAAACAGATGAGGAATTGATAGAAAAAGTGGCGGATTCAATCGTGAGAAATGAAACCGTTGCCTGGTTTCAGGGAGGCGCCGAGTTGGGGCCAAGAGCGCTTGGAAATCGAAGTCTTTTGCACAGGTTGGACGATCCTAATGGAAATCTGAAAGTAAACAGGATTAAGAAACGAGAATTTTGGCGTCCTTCGGCTTTATCTATTCAGGAAGAAAGAGCTGCCGAATTCCTGGAAGGAATCAGTACTTCTCCTTTTATGACGATTGTTTTTCCGGTTGTTGGAGGAAAAAAACAACTCATTAAGGCCGGCGTTCATCCGGCAGATGGAACCACGCGGCCCCAAACCGTTTCGCGTAAAACCTGCCCTCTTTTTTGGTCGCTGTTAAACGAAATAGGAAAGCGTACCGGAATACCGGCCGTTCTTAATACATCTTTCAATCGAGGTAGCCCGATTGTTGAGACCCCGGAAATGGCACTAAATACTTTTTTCTACAGTGAAGGTTTGAATCTTTTGGCTATTGGCCATTTCATTGTAAAACAGAAAAACCGGATTGTACCGAGTATACTGAACGGACGTGATGAACCGTTGCTTAAAAATTTCTTCTTGTCCGGAAATAATTTGGCGATGCCCGGTACTGTGTCGTGGGACGACTTTTGGGGAGCTACGGTTCGGCTTGTTACTCTCAGGGCTGCTTCTGCACGGCATTTCCTAATCGTCACTATGAAAGAATATGGTAAAGACCGGGAAATTCTGAGGCTTCCCTTATTGAAAGAGATGTTTCAAAAAGGTACGCGCGAACATATGATTGCAGACCTTGCGCGGAGGATTCAACAGGAGGTGCAAAATTGTCCTCTCGCTATCGTTGATATCCAAACAACGGCCCCATATTTCCAAGAGATTATTTGGGGGCTTTTTCAGAAATTTGCTCCCGAAGACGTCATGGTTCATTGTAATTCATATAACTCGGAATTAGCTATCCGGTCTTATTTGCAATCGCGCCGGCTAACAGTTTCTGAGATTAATCGAACAGCCTTGTCCATCTTCGAACCGGAGAAGGCGCATTACGGTTCATCTTATGTTTCCGAATGGCTGCTGCGGTCGTTTTTAGGCAAAACATCCCGCGTACCATTAACCGACGAAGATATCCAACGGTTCTTCATGCAAGGTATTGTCAGGTTAGAAACGATGCTTTACCAATGTGTGCTGCGCCCAGGACACCTTCATCATTCGAAACGACTAAAGAAAGATTTACCAATCCGGGCAGTAAACCAGCCTTATACACCCGTGATTGGGAACGCAATAGTTGAAAAGATGATACATGATCTAAGTGAAAGATTTAACCTGCAGGGAATTATTGAAAATTATCGACAGGAAGGTAAAAAGCTTATGATTATTGGAAAAGGGCATGGGGGCTTGATCCTGGGATTATCTATAGCAGAAAAGCTGAATCTCCCATTCTTGCCGTTGACCAAAAATTCATTCGACTTTGCTGTGGAAAGCACAGACAATAAGATTCTAATCAGCGCGGAAGAACCTCATTTACCCAAAGACAGCCCCATCCTATTCTCGAATATGCTGATCGAACCGGGTATCGGAGTAATCATTGTTGACGACGAAGCTACTTCCGGGTTGGTGCATCGAAACACGATTGTAGCGCTATGCAAACATGATGTGGTAACGGAATTAGTTGCGGTGTTGCTGAAAGCTTCGGATCGTTCCCGAAAAGAAATGGAAGACTTGCAGATCCCTTTTTACTATATGACGGAAGTGGAAACGGAAGATGACGCTCCCCTGACGAATCCGGAAATGATTTCTTTCGGCGATTTTCATCTTGCAGGCTACCCCATTTCACCAAGCGATGAGGTATGCCTACCGGACTTCACCTTTATTCAATATGCCACAGGGACAGGAAGCGGATTTTTTACCGATCATCCACTACGGGGAATGACCATGCCCCTTGAACCGGCTCATTTTGCGGCTGCAAAAAGAATGACAAAGAATGTGTTCGAACAGCTCGTTGATTTGAGAAAAATCCGGTATGAAACAGCCATGAGAGGAAAGGGCCTGTATATCGTAGGCACTACTCCGTCTGGCTTGCATGCGGCATTAGCTGCATCCATGTCGCTGAATCTTCCTTTATTAAGCGCTTCTACCCGTCCGGAACCGATCGGATTTGAGGATGTGGTTAATTATATCGGGCTGGATGGTTATACTTATTCGATTTTCGGATTGACGCCGGGCGATGCCATCCTCCTTGTAACAGGCGAACTTACGGATGGAGAGGAACAGAGAAGGATAATCAAAGCCCTGAGAGATAACCGAATCAGCATAGAGGCGCATGTGGCGGTCATGGAGAATACGCATTACGACGGGAGCTATGCGATGAAAAATACAGGCATCCCGAGCGCCGCTTTGCTGAAGCAGGACTTTGAGGAAGATATCCGGATTTTGAATACCACTGAAAAAGCCCGGGCATGCCTGGTCTATGCTTTGGATAATTTGAGCCGGGCCATCAAAATGATACACCCCGAGGCAGCGATTACAGAAGCCAAAGCTTTACCTTCATCCTTTACACGGGGAATCATGATGAGACGGAGCGATATGGATGAAATATTTATTTTTGTAAAGGAGGTTAGCCAGGCTGAATTGGACGATATTTATCCACGGTTCATAAAATGGATGGAATGCCCACATATCCTATACGTTGACGACCATTCGAATATGCCGGTGCTGATATCGGAAGAAAGCAGGTTGACCGAGACCATGAAACATAGCGTAAACGAATTATTTCTGGTTAACCTTTTTCATAATGAATTTATCAAACCGATGGCAGAGATAGCGAAAGAGAGTAATCGTTTGATCTCTATGTTTTTATATGACAAAACAATTGCAAGGATTAAGTTGTTGCTTTATTTGGGAGAACTTAGCGAAGAACATGCCCGGACGCTTTTGGACGCGGAAGACCCGGAGAGCGAGGAATTTAATAGTCTGGTTCATTTTTTGGAAAACTATCGGATTAATCCGCTTAACCCAAGCGCCCGGAGTTTTGCATTGCAATTAGACCATAGCTATACGACAGGCCGGTATACTTATGTAATGGATGACTTGGATCAGTTTTACAGCAATCTCGAAGAATTGAATAACGCGGGCGTCATCCGTGTGTACGAAACCAGGATACTTCCGGTCTGGAGGATGCACTCCGGACGTGTTTCAACCCGGTTCTGGGAGAGACAAATTCAGGTGATAGCAGAAAAAGAAGCTCAAGAAGCGCTTTCGCAGCGAATGACAGCCATAGCAGCCTCGAAGACGGAAATAGCCTTTTGGGCATGGGCTACACACCATCTTCCCGTACAAGACGAAGCTACGGAAGATATATTGAATGTTTTTGATGAATCCCCGGCACTCGTCTCAATCGCGGCTTGTGATTTGATTATGAAATATCCCGGACAGTTTTTTCACGGTATCCGGCAACGAATATTGAACCGAACGCCAATGAATGTGAAAACAGGATTTACTTATCAGGAGCGAATCGCCATATCGTGGTTAGTAACCATGTATATGCGAATAGGACAAACCTCCAATGACAGGGCGCATGCAATCGCGACGTTCGTTTACGAGCGTTTTATAAGGGGACAGGAAAAGAACCCACAATCTCTGCCTCATCTTGTTATGTTGAATATTATCGAAAACCTTCCTTTCATTATCCCCCTGATCAAGGATGATATTTTACTGGAAAACATCCGAACCTCATTATTGGAAATGTGCGAATGTATTTCGCTACGGATTGCAAATAAAGCAAAGAAAATTTTATCAATATGCTCACTCAACTAAAAGATGGATTTCCGGAAAGAGACCCCAAACGGGATTTAACCGATAACGAGAAGGCGTTTCTCATGCCCTCCTTCGATAACATCCGCGAAATGTGGCAATCCGGATGGCGGGAAAAACATCCCGGCGCCGTAGTCGTGTACGTATTGAGACATGGAGAATCTATTACTAATCTGAAAAAAGTTACGCAAACCCGCAACCATGTTTCTCCTCTTACGCTTCACGGTATTCGTCAGGCGAAGGCTGCGACGAAATTTCTTGCCGGAGTTCCTTTTGACCTTTTCGTTTCGAGTGGTGCAGAGCGGGCTTATCATTCTCTTCGGTTTCTATTATGGCGTAAAGGACGTCAAGCGCCGACGTGGGTCGATTGCCGGTTGTCGGAAAGTAATATGTATCCTGTAGGAGGCGTGCCGACGCATTTAGCCAGCCAGGTCTTCGATCCCGGGAATTTGCATGATCGTTATCCCGAGTCGTTCACAAATTTACATTTGCAGTCATTGAACGGATTTTCAGATGACGTGCGGCATTTTTATGCTGAGTTTCTCAGCCGTCCCCGAATCGAAGGAAAAACAGCGCTCTTTGCGTCGCATGGCGGCTCAATGGTTTTGCAATTGATGGCGCTTGGGAATATCCCGATGAGGAAATTATCAGTGGTTCGGAATTTCATTTGTTCCAACGGTCAAGGCTGCCCGAATGCGGGAAGTTGTGTCTTTGCCTTTCTTCCGGAGGAAAAACGTTGGCAGACGCTTGTTTTGAGCGACGACACCTACCTGCCTTCCAGGCTTCGCCGCCATTCCACCTCATTTGATAAATTTCTTAGTGGTGTTTACACAAACTTTCAGATTATATTCAGGCGACTGAAATATGTAGCTTCCTGTAGAAAGCCACATCCCTTTCTTCAGGATTACTATCCGGTAGAGAATACCTGGTTTTGGAGTCTGCACAAGCCAGACTTGGCAGTTATCAGGAAATGGCATGAAAACTTTTTGACCCTGCATCCCGGCAGGGAGGAAGAGAGGCTCAACGCAATCTTTCAAACGGCCGATGTTGAGTCTGCTATGCAATCCGGTTGCCGGATTCCTCTTTCTACGGCGCATCCGGTTGTGAAAATCGATAATATTGCGATCAATCTTACCAATTGGTGTCCTGTAAATTGTTCCTTTTGTTTTATCAAAGCTGTTGCGAACAGAAAGATACGCCAGTCATTGAATTTCGAAGCCATCACCCGGACGCTTCAATATGCAAAAAAATGGCGTGTGCCACGCTTGGATTTGTCCGGAGGCGAGGCGCTGGATGAAATAGAGACGGTTTTACGGATCATCAAAGAAGCCGACGCCGATATCATATCGATTACAACCAGCGGCTATTTTGCAACCGGCGATGTACATACAGAAGATATATTCGATCGGCTGGTTCAGGCGCTTGAAACGAGAAAGCGTTTCGGGAAAACTCCGGTAAGTATTGATTTTTATGTAAGTGTTGACGAATTTCATGCGAGTGTGCCTCTTAGCAATATTTGCAGGATTATCCGGATTCTTGGAAAGGCTAAATATTCTGCTATCAACCTTGAACTACGCGCTATCTTGATGCCAACCGATCCGGTTCCCCGGTTGGTTGCCGACATGGGAGGCTATATCGCAGAGCCTTCAGGAAAGAGTAATTTCCCCATCAAGAAAATCCTGCTTCCTTCAGGTTATGAATTTACGGTGAAGTATGGTGAACTGAAGCTTCTCAAAGATATGATTCATACTGAATTGTCGGATAAACCCTTTGATCACGTCTATGCGGAAAGACTAAAAAAAGATGTCGTCTACATCGGGAGAGGTAAGCAAAACGGAGCAAGTATTGACGTTAGTTTTAATGGTGTGGTAACGATTCAGGAATATCTGACAAATGATCTTCCATTGGGCGATGCCAACAAAGAAAATGGATTTGCCGAGGTAGACCATCGACTGATGTACGATCCGCTCGTTGTTGCTTTGCGCGAAATCGGACTTAATACCGTATTGGACATTACTGCCCGCGTATGCCCTGGCATCAGAGACCGATCGATCGAAGCCAACAATATGTTCCTTGCTGTGTCGGATATTCTTCACGATCATGATCTTCGGGACTATATTTACCATGAATTGATTCGGATCATCGAAAAGCCCGATGAAGAAGACGTCTGTCGGATAGATTGGATTCCATTGAATACCCCCCGGCCGGTGAATCACTACGACAATATGTATGTCGAGCTGACGAATTGCTGTTCGGTGGGTTGTTCGTTTTGTTTTATGAAATCGGTTCCAGATGCGGAAAAGGCTATCCGGCTTCAATCGACAGCCATCAATCGCATACTTGACTTCATCAGGGCGAAATCCATTCCGCTGCTGAATCTTACCGGCGGCGAACCGTTTACCGAAATGGATGCCGTATTGCGTTTTATCCATGACGCAGAGGTAGAACGGCTAACCATCGCAACGAGCGGATATTTTGCCATCAACGAATCGCGGACGGAAGAAGTGTTAGACCGGTTGGCCGCTGCTTTGCGACGCAGGGAGAATACAGGCAAAAAGTCCATCCGGATAGACTTCAGAGTTAGTGCAGATCGATTTCACTGGCATGTGACTTCGAAGGTACTGCCGAATCTTATCCGGGCATTCTCTAAATTCGGCGATTCAAAATATCGGGGGATTGTTTTGTCTTTTTTGGGAATCATGTCGAAAGATGACCCCATGCCCGGTTTCGTTAAAGAAATGGGAGGCCTAATGCTTGAAGATACGATGGACAGAATCTTTCCGACAAAAAAAATCATGTTTTCCCCGAAATTCAGCACCGAAATTAAATATGGGGAAATGAAGATTACCGAAGACCAGATGAGAACGAATATTACATCGTATGAATTTGATAAAATATATGGGACAAGATTGGCACAAGAAGTTATCTACATCGGAAGAGGGGAGAAGGGCGGTGTAAGTGTTTCCGTAAGTCATGACGGCGTTGTTTCACAGCAGGAGTTTTTGTCCAGAAAATTTCCTTTAACGAGTATATACAGCGAAAACTTTTCAAAGGAAATAGAAACTCGCCTTACCCGCGATCCTTTAGTTGTTGCATTGCGTGAGATTGGACTCAATACCGTTTTGGATATTGCAGCCCAATTGCGGCCTCAAATAAAAGAACGGTCAATTGAAGCCAATAATCAATTTCAGGCCGTCTTGGATATCATTGAAGACAAAGAATTGAAAGTGTTTGTTTATAAGAAATTAATTGCAGTCATAGAAAATAAAATAGCATTGAAAATCCAATAAACAAAAGATTAACGGTTGTCAAACGAATATTAATCAGCTATCCCGGAGTCGATGTCTTCGGGGAGTTCTTCGAATTCGTGGCTTTCGGTGGGTTCGCCGTTTTGTTTTTTCTTTAGTTCGGAGATGGTTTCCTGAAATTCTTTGTCG
>JAISFI010000182.1 GCA_031263685.1 Dysgonamonadaceae bacterium
GATGTTAAAAAAGCTGAAAGAAGGAAAGATATTTTGTGCCATTTTTGTATTGCCGATTATTATTTAACGGCGCAAAAATAGTATATATTTTTGAGTGTGCCAAGAAAACGGACAAAAAAATTATGAGTTATGAATCCACAATCTGCGCACAAAATCATACCGTGCACAGTATAACTATGCTGTGCACGGTATGATATTCAAAACATTGTTTTATAATTTTCATCATCAATCAGGTGCAAATTATCCGGAGCGGGAGGATATGCTTTATCCCGAATGTATTTCTTCACCTCGTCAATAGCCTTCCCGGTAATAACAATATTATTATGCCCAAGATTGATGGGAGTAAGGAATCCCCATTTGACAAAAAAGTCGGTAAAATCAATTTGAGCGACATCACAAACGATACGTACAAATTCGAGTTGGCATTGTCCGTCATTGTTGGAACCCAATTTTCCTGTCGGGTTAGGATTTATCCTAATCTTTTCATATACATCCGCATAAAAATCTTCCTTGCCCAGCACATTGTGCATATACAGTTTTAATTGCCAAAAAGGAACTAACTTGCAAAATACATCTTCGCAAGCGGCATGAGCGATTTTAGATTCTATAATATCCTGATATGCTTTTGGGTAACGATTGTTTTCACGAGCATATCCAGCCGTTGATTTTCCGACAGATACAGACTCGGCAAAAAGCCGGGAAGGGAAACCCAGGTTTGTTGTAACATCCAGTGAAAAAATATTATTTGTAACTTCTCTGGTACCATACCAGCACAAAGCGGGACGTGTTTGGTGAATATGTCCTACTTCGTGCGCAATACCCCACAAATGCCCAATCATTGCATCTCTGTTGCTAATTTCCGGACTTAAAATCGTTTTTTGGTCTCTATCTCCAAACCCGGTATAATTGCTTGATGCGTAAGCGCCTACCCAGTCCGGAAGTTTTGCTACCTGAAAATGCAGGCGGTTTTTGGGTTGCCGGTTATATTTCACTAATCCCATAAATACCTGCTCCCGGCGTACTACATCGTCAAATTTCCGGCTCAAAGTACGCGGGTCTTTCACATAAGCACGAAAGGCTGCCGTCTCGAAATTCAGCGTAGCATATTTTCCCTTCACGTCGAAATGTGGATAGCTTGCCTGTGCCAAACGCTGTTCCCATTCATCTGCCGGATGTTTTTCCATATCGAAATATCCGGATACCTGACCGGTCAGAATCTGAATCTTCACCGGCTTCTCCGTACCCGTAGCAGTGTAATAGGCAATATACATCAAGCCTTCACCTTTCGCCTTGATCTTGTTGATGCCGCTATGCAACTCATAATATGCTGCGCTCGGAGGTATAGAGAAGCCAAAATCGGGCGACTGAATGAATAGCACCGGTTTTTCCTTTTCCGTTTCGCCGACGCATACAATTATATTTTCTCCCTTACGGGCAAAAATACCGGTCGGATTATCCCAGAAACCATAAGAAGAAGTTTTATTCTTTCGTGCCGTTATTCCGGGAGAAACGTATGCGGTGTATTCCTGCATACGGAACTCGTCATTGGCTTTTCCATCGGCAACATAATTCGCCAGTTCGCGAAGGAACGGATTGTCTATCCCGGCAATAGATTTTCGAGAAACATTTTTTTGAAGTTCCGAGCAGGATTCGTCGGTAAAAATCTCCTTCAGGTTGAAAGTTTGCGGATTTATCTGAAAAAACTCCATTTCAGCACATGAGGCAAAGCCTTGCCCGTCGCCTGCTCCCGATTTCACAATTATCCGAATACTCTTCGCGTCAACAAGCGCAGGAGTAAAATCAATCCTGCTTGGCGTAGATTTTCCCAGGAAATCGAAATCGCCGTATTTGTACGATTGTTCGCCATTGGATTGTATCCATAATTCCACTTCACGGAAATTACCATTCATACCGCCATCTGAACGAGGATTATACACCATATAGTCCAAGGTATCGTTTCCCTCGAAAAAATAGTCGAGTGTAACCGGGAAATAATCCGCTCTTTCATTCTTCCATAAAGAGTGATAATGCGTTTGCGGATTACCGTCGAATGACAATTCTATCCCTTCATTCCTTTGCGCACTTGAAGCCTTACCCGATATTACGGAAATTTTTTTGTCGGAAACGATTTCGTCTACAAGTTTGCTGAAGTCATATTCCTTTGCCTGGCGAGCACAGCCAAACAGGAACAATAAAATAAAAACAACTGCATATTGCAATTTCTGAATTTGTATTTTTTTCATAAACGTTAAAAAAATTAGTGATGCGCAAAAGTACAAAAAATTCCTTTACAACCCTCTAAAAAACAACTTTTTGTCAAAAAGAAAAGTAAAATGGGTAACGGTATAGAGCTGAATAACACAAACACAGAAACACTCCATTTTTTCTTTACAAACGCTCATAAAAAAAGCGTGTAAAGCGATTACAAAGGATTACACGCTTTTTACTGCAAAATCCTGCAGGAGAAATATTATTTTAGCAACGTATCACTTTTGCCACACTTGCCGTATTTCATCCATAATGTCATCGTCAGTCAACGGCACATCCTGTGGTGCATTGTCTATGAGCCATCGCAGTACATCGCCGCTTGACTGTACCTGCCAGCCATTGGCGGCCGATATTTGCCTTAATTTACGAACATTTTGCCTGTCCTTTACCTGTATAATTACTGTTTCCATTGCTGTAAATTATTTTTAAATCATTCATGATATATGGCTTAATTCCCTGGTGAACAAACTGTTCAGAAACCAGATCTATTCTGGCATTCAGTTTTTTCTCCATATCATCTTTCATCCGTACCAGATTGAACAAACCAACTGCGTTTTTTAATCGGTACAGAATATCAATATCGCTTTCCAGAGAATCTTCACCACGGGCTACGGAGCCGAATATGCCTATCCTGACCGGATTGTACGGCAACATCGACCGGATGATAATATCTATCTGACTTTGTGATAACATGACTGTTTTTCTTTCTTTACTGCCCAAAGGTACGATGTTTTCCTTAATCGTCCAAATCGCGTGTAAACCAATCTGTCAATGCAGTTTCAATTCCTGTACAAGCAATTTATAGATTTCCGTCCACGGTTTTTGATACAGTCCTGTGGATTCGTCGATGAGCATCCTGTAGGTTTGGGATTCCAGATAAATGTCAAGGGCTTTTTCCTCTGTCATTCCGAAGTCAATGACAAGCGATCCGGTTATGGCTTCGTCGATGTCGTCGATAATCAATTCCGACCTGTCCACTTTTCGCTCAATCATTTGCAGGGCGCCGGCGGTACACAGGGCTATCTGGTGGGTGTACCGGAAAAATTTCAACTCTTCCAAAAAATCGGCTCTGGATACTGCTCCACTCAGGCAGGCATAGATACGGCGGGTAACATTGTCGTCGGCAACAGGCCCTTCTACGATGTCGTAGCTATGAGCTTGCTCGAGGCTTTCGTTGGCACGGTTGAGAAGGATGAAATCCATCCACTCTTCACAGTAGTTGTCGAAGCGAAGCATTTTTAAGTCGTTATCATGATAGGCATATTCATGGAAATCAAACTCTGTTACGACGCCTGTTGTGTGCTTTTCTCTGCCGATTCGTTTTGCCCAATACTCTGCCTGGGAACGAATTTTAGTAACATAAAATCCCCGTCCGAAATCTTTACCCGGCTGACATTTCTCTAAATCAATCTTTTCGATTAAAGTATAGCTGCCGTGATAGACTCTCATCGCATGCCTCCATTGTCACGGCAAACTTGATACAGGCTGCGTGCCGCCCAAAACGGGTCTTCGGTATGCAGTGTCCACCAGTGCTCAAAAAGAAAATCTATTCCACCGTATTTCTTTAAATACCGGTAGGCTTCCTGCCTGTCCATCTTGAGCGAACGGGCAAAGTAAGGAATAATGAACGTAATGAAGCTGATTCTGTCGCGCGCTTCCTTGTCTAATGTTCTCTTTGCTGATGTTGTTTCCATATTTATCTAATTTAGAGTGCAAAGGTACATCTTTTTTTTCAACAGACTTCTGTTTTTCTATTATAAAACGTGTAAACCAATGTGTCAAAGAACGCTTTGTAATATCTTACCATTTCAATGTCGTAAACCTGACTTTCGCCTGCACGGTTCGCCCGGCAAGCGTATCGTTGGTTTCCGTATGGATTTGGTCTGCCAATACCTGCCGGACAGCGACAAAACAATACAGGATATTGCCCTGTCCCGCCAATAGTCAGCATACCTGTGGAACTGTCGAAGTTCCACGTCAAATTGTTGCCATTTGCGCCTCAGTCAATAAAAAAAGCGAGATACTTTAACATTAAAATTGAAAGCACAAAATTACATGAAAATAAAATTTTTAATTTAGGGATGCGAAATAAACAAGATATAACAGTTAATAAAGAGTTCCTTTTGTGGGGCTTGCCTGTCCTGCAAGGACAGAATGTGCATAACCGTATGCAAGGCGTTAGCCGCAGCTTACGGTCTACGCATACATACGTGTACACCAAGTCCCGCAGGGACGGGATAATCTCGCCCCTGCGGGGCTTGGAGAGCGTGTTGTTGCATATTCTCCGTAAGCTGCGCTTCGCTTGCATACGGTTATGCACATCTTGTCCCTGCGGGACTTGGAGGCAAAGCCCTATCAGGGCGATACTTTATTAACCGAAGGTGAAGCCGAAGGCGCAACCTGCGGTAGAGATAGCTGTTATATCTTGTTTGTTTTTCATGTCTTACACCCGGTTATAATAAAATAGTTGAAAAAATCGCCTTTGCAATGATGATGCTTTCTACACGTTGCTTAAGACTGTGACTTACTTCAGGTACTCAAAAACTTTGGCAAACCGGTAAACCTTGGCGCTCTCGCCGGTACTGACAGTTATTGTTATATCCGTTTCACCTGCCGGATTAGGAGGAATGGAACATGCATAAGTATCGTCGCCCTGGATGGTAACGCTAGAACAGACTACATTACCTATCTTG
>JAISFI010000441.1 GCA_031263685.1 Dysgonamonadaceae bacterium
GTTGGAGCGACCGGTTTGCGGGGCGTGTTTCACTGTTTCAGCGGCACGGTGGATGAACTGGAGGAAATCAGGCGGTTACCCGGGTTCAAACTCGGTGTGAACGGGATTGTTACGTTCAAGAAATCGCCGTTGCCCGAAGTGTTCCGGCAGGCGGGGCTGGAGATGCTCCTTTTGGAGACGGATGCGCCTTATCTGGCGCCTTCGCCCTACCGCGGCAAACGAAATGAACCGTCATTTTTGCGGGAAACAGCCGGAAAAATCGCCTCGACGTTCGAAACCGGTCTGGATGATGTCCTTGAAACCGTCAAAAAGAACACATTAGAAATATTTGATATACAACATATTGGACTTTGAGAAAAAAAAAAACGGGGTTATTGTATATTTTTTCAGGTAATAAAGCAATCTATTTCGAGTAAAAATGAGATATTTGTAGCCTGAAAAGTGAGTATATTATATTTCTTCATAATTTGCAGGCGTTTCCGGAGGGAGATGCATACTGGAGAGATGCTCGAGTGGTTGAAGAGGCACGCCTGGAAAGCGTGTATACGCCAAAAGCGTATCGCGGGTTCGAATCCCGCTTTCTCCGCAAATGATTGAAAATAAACTGTATGACAAATGAATTTATTAACAACTAAAAAATAAAAGAAAGAAGATTATTAATTTAAACGATTGAACAACTATGAAAAAGTTATTTACGAAAACATTCTTGGCTATTTTGGCCTTGGGAACGTCTGTGGTAGCATTTGCGCAAGATGCGGCGCCTGTGGAAGAAAGCTTTCATCAAGCTCTGAAAATCAAGTTTATTGAAGGCAGTGCAGACTTTATGAGCACGATTGCCATTACGCTGATTTTAGGTCTGGCATTCGCGCTGGAACGTATTATTTATTTGAATCTGGCGGATACCAATCCGAGCAAGATGCTGAAAGCGATCGAGGATGCCCTCGACAAGGGAGATGTGGAAGCGGCTAAGGAAATTGCCCGCAACACCAGAGGCCCGATTGCTTCCATTGCGTATCAAGGTTTGATGAGAATCGACCAGGGAATTGATATTGTGGAAAAGTCAGTCATTTCGTATGGCGGCGTACAAGGCGGCTTGCTGGAAAAGAACCTGTCGTGGATTACCCTGTTTATTGCGATGGCTCCGTCACTGGGCTTCCTTGGAACGGTGGTCGGTATGGTGATGGCGTTCGACAAAATCGAACGTGTAGGCGATATCAGCCCGACCGTTGTAGCCAGCGGTATGAAGGTGGCGTTGATTACCACGGTAGGCGGTTTGATTGTGGCGCTGATCCTGCAAGTATTTTACAATTATCTGTTAAGCAAGCTGGAATCCATCCTCAATAAGATGGAAGACGCGTCGATTACATTGCTTGATATTGTAATCAAATATAGTGTGAAATATCAAAAATAGTCGGGATCATGGCTGTAACAAAAATCAGAAGACTGTCAAGTTGGACTCTATGGACTGTGGCACTGATCAGTCTCGTCGTGTTGGGGTTTTTCTATCTGGGAGGAGTCGTGGATCCGAACGCGGAACAATTGGCGCCGGTCAATACCGACCTGTTACTATATTGGTGTTATATCATATTCATTATCACCATCATTGCACTGGTGATTTTGGGCTTGTTCCAGTTCGTATCCTCCGTGAGAACGAAACCGAAATCGGCGCTGGCTTCCCTTGGAGTGTTGATCCTGTTCGCCGCATTGCTGGGGCTTACCTATTCGATGGGAGACGCGACGGCATTGCCGGGAATCAATGAAGATTCGGCACAGTTTAATACTCCGTTCTGGCTGAAAGTGTCGGACATGTGGATTTTCAGCATGTTCATACTGCTGGCAATTTGCATATTGGCGCTGATCGGCGGATCGGTAATAAAAGTATTTAGAAAATAACGACTTAAACGGAAAAGAAAATGGGCAAGAAAAGAAAAGTCCCCGGAGTGAATGCGACTTCTTCCGCCGACATTGCTTTCATGTTGCTTTTATTCTTCCTTTTGACCACCTCTATGGACACGGACCAGGGATTGGCGAGGCGTTTGCCTCCGCCGCCCGACAAGGAAGCCCGGGACAATCCCATAGATATCAAAAAGAGGAATATGTTGCGACTGTTAGTCAATGTGGAAGGTCAAATACTTTGCGGTGATGAATTCATCGACATCAGTCAATTGAAAGAGAGGGCAAAAGAATTTATTGAAAATCCGAAAGACAATGAACATTTACCGGAAAAGGAAGAAGCAGATGTACCGTTTTTTGGCCGGACAAAAATTTGTAAGCCTCACGTAATCTCACTTCTGAATGACCGGGGAACGTCTTATCAGAAGTATATTGAGGTGCAGAACGAGTTGGCGGCAGCTTACCGGGAATTGCGCGATGATCTTTCAAAGAAAAGATTTGAGGGAAAAAGTTTTGCCGAATTGAACGAGGAGCAACAAAAGGCTGTGCAGATGATTTATCCGCAAAAGATATCGGAAGCAGAACCTAAAAATTATGGAGACAAGAAAAAGTAATGGGAAAGTTTAGTAAAGCGGGCGGACGTGAAATGCCCGAATTAAATACATCGTCATTACCCGACCTGGTGTTTGCAACTTTGTTCTTCTTCATGATGGTAACGAGCATGCGTGAAGTTACGCTGAAAATACAGTTCCGGTCGCCCCAGGCAACCGAATTGCAGAAGCTGGAGAAGAAATCGCTGGTAACATTCATCTATGTGGGCAGACCTACGGCTGAATTTGCCGTAAAAATGGGTAACGAATCGCGTATTCAGTTGAACGACAAATTTGCGGAAGTCTCTGAAGTCGGGACATACATCGGACAGGAAAAGTCCAGTATGAAAGAAGAAGACCAGCCCTTTATGACTGTGTCCATTAAAGCCGATTATGAGACGAAAATGGGGATCGTTACCGACCTCAAACAGGCGCTACGTGATGCGTATGCATTGAAAATCAGCTATTCGGCACGAAAAGCTGTTCGGTGACGCACTGTAATGTATTCAAAAAAAGGTTGAATCCGTTAGGATTCAGCCTTTTTTGTTATACTGCGCGTAGCATGGAAAGATTCAAAGATTCAACCATTCAAAGATTCAAAGAAATGCGCCGTCATCTCCTTATGAACCGCACTGCACCCGAATCAACGTCACTTCGACCTATGAAATGCCGTTAATCATTGTCTATTTCAGCAGAATTGTTGAAAGTCCTTCGGAATATTTGACCTGAAACGGATTGTCCGGGGTGGAATAAATAAAGTAGTATTCCATTCCGGGCAATGCCTCCATCATCTGCACGGCTTTCTCCAGTCCCGTTGCCATGCAGGCCGTGGCGTATGCGTCAGCCGTCATGCAATCGGACGCGATAACCGTCGCGCTGAGGATCGACTGTTCGGATGGATAGCCGGTTCGCGGATCAATGGTATGCGCATACCGCTTTCCATCTTTCTCATAAAAATTCCGATAATTCCCGGAAGTCGCCATTCCGCACCTGTCGCACAACTGTACGATGCCATTCATTTGAGTATTCGTTCCATTCCGGTCGTCTTCCGGTGTGCTGATGCCCACGCGCCAGCAAAGACCGTTGGGATTGAGGCCGTTCACCGCTACTTCGCCACCAATATCCACCATGTAATTCACGATACCTTCCCGTTCCAGCAAACCGGCAATAACATCGCAGGCGAACCCTTTCGCTATGGCGGAAAAATTCAGCATCATCCGAGGGTCGTCCTTCACGACACGATTGTTTTTCATGCGAATTTTCCGGTAACCGACAAACGTTAGCAGGCTGTCGACGATCTGTTGCGAAACGCTGTCCTGCTGCTCAAACCCGAATCCCCATAAGTTGATCAGCGGGGCTGTCGTCACGTCAAACATCCCGTCCGAACGCGCCGATACGTCCATCGCCCTGTTAAATACGGTCGCGAACCATTCGTCCACTTCCACGTCTTCGTTGCGGTTGACCTTCGCCAGTATGGAATTGGGATTAAACGGATTCAGGGAAAGATTAAACGCCTGAAACTCCGCGTCGATTTGGTCCGTCAACAGCTGTTTCGACTGATACTTGATGCGGTAATACGTATGAAATACCGTACCGCTTTCTTCATAATAGGGCGTCTGTTGCCCGCATGACACTCCCAAACTGCACGCAGACAGAAATAAAATCCATTTTTTCATCTGTTGTTCCAGTTAAAAACGCCACAAAAATAGTCATTTGGAGGCAATTTCGCATCACTTTTATACACCAATCCCCCAGTTTGGATAAAAAACTTCTCCGTTTTGTCCAATATGCCCGTAAAACTGCTGATGGACAGAAGACTGTACATTACCTTTGCGCCATAGACATAATACTTCATAATTAGTCTTTTAGTGGTAAAAGGTAAATGGTTAATGCAGAAAATCCGAGACGTGACGTCTGGGATTTTTTGTTTTTATGCGCGCAGGAAGAAGAAAGGAAATGCAACGATT
>JAISFI010000022.1 GCA_031263685.1 Dysgonamonadaceae bacterium
ATTGATTTGCTCAACTAAGAATAATCCCGTACTTTTGTCCTCAAATTCTTTCTAATTATGTCCGAATCGAAACAAATGGTGCTCCGTACAGAGAACTTAGTCAAAAAATATAGAGCGCGTACCGTCGTAAACCACGTATCTATCAACGTGAAACAGGGGGAAATTGTAGGTCTGTTAGGTCCTAATGGCGCTGGAAAAACAACCACTTTCTACATGACCGTAGGACTTATCATGCCTAACGAAGGCGAGATTTTCCTCGACGACATGAATATCACCCAGTTTCCGGTATATAAACGAGCACAAAACGGAATAGGCTATCTGGCGCAAGAGGCTTCTATCTTCCGCAAAATGACGGTGGAGGACAATATTCGATCCGTCCTCGAAATGACACAGACATCTCTCGAATACCAGAAAGAAAAATTAGAAAGCCTCATCTCCGAATTTGGACTGCAAAAAGTCCGCAAAAATCAAGGTGACAGACTTTCCGGCGGTGAAAGAAGACGGGCAGAAATAGCCCGCTGTTTAGCGATCGACCCCAAATTCATTATGCTCGACGAGCCTTTTGCCGGTGTCGATCCGATTGCCGTACAGGATATTCAGCAAATTGTTGGCAAACTGAAGCACAAAAATATCGGCATCCTCATCACCGACCATAATGTACACGAAACGCTCAGCATCACCGACCGCGCTTACCTCCTCTTTGAAGGAAAGGTCTTATTCCAGGGCACGGCAGAGCAACTGGCCGAAAATCCTACTGTCCGTGAAAAATATTTAGGGCGAGATTTTGAATTGAGGAAAAAGTCGCTCTAAGCATCCATTATACAGCTACTAAAAGACGAACAACAAAAAAGGCAGATAATCTTTCAACTCTACACGAAGTATTTTTAATGCCTGACTGATGCGATAATTAACCGTTTGAATCGACACGTTTAATTGCTGCGCAATTTCTTTATGAGTTTTATTTTCCAGCCGGTTCATTTCAAAGGCAATCCGGTAGGTTTCCGGCAGTCTTTCTATGGCATTACATAACAAGCTTGTTAACTCCTGGTATAGATAAAAATCCGGATCATCAAACTGGGCTTCAAACTTTTCTTTGATCTTCAGGAGAACTGCACTCTTCATATGATTATGATTAATCCGGTTCAAGGACTTATTTTTTACAATCATAAACAGAAGAGATTTCAAGGACATATCCGGCATCAGGTTTTTTCGGTTTTCCCATATCCAAAGCATCGTTTCCTGCACAATCTCTTCCGCTTCTTCCTTATCTACATATTGGGAAGCGAAAGAGCATAAACCTTTAAAGAAAAGTCTATAAACAGCATCAAATGCTCTGGGATCTCCGGAAATAAGATTATCTATCGTCTCCTTGTTATTCATCCAAGTCTGAATTGAGCAGCAAAGAAACTAAAAACTTTCCGTCTTTCAAAAAAGCAAAGTTAAAAAGTTTAAGAAGTGACGCTGCACAAAACCGCACCATGCACAGCAAACCCGATACGGACAATCTTTTATTCTTTTTTTATTGCATTTACCGGATTGTCATTCGCTACACGCCAGCTTTGAAAACTTACCGTACCTGCGGTAATTACTGCCATGAAAATAAAGACCAGTAAAAAGACCCACCAGTACAGCGGCGTTTTGTAAGCAAAATTTTCCAGCCAGCGACTGACAATATACCACGCTACAGGAGCCGCTACAACCGAACAAATGACCAGTATCCTGAAATACGTCCTGTTAAACATGACCAGGATTTCGGACGTTGACGCGCCGTTGATTTTACGGATGCCAATTTCTTTCCGTCGGCACTGGTTGTCGAGCACTACCAGGCCGAATACGCCGACGATGGATATAAAGATGGCTATCAAGCTGAAGAGCGTTATCAATGAATTCATCACAATTTCCTTTTCATACAATTGTTGCAAGGCATCATCCAAAAAGCGGATTTCGGACGGGAGCGGACTAAATTCGGCAAGCGCAGACCGAATATGTGTTACAACCACCTGCCTGTCGGTTCCTGCCTTTAGTTTAATATAGGCAAAACAATTACTGTACCCGTAGTTCCGGGGTTTCAGGAAAAACGCCATCGGCTCGACGGCGGTATGTAAAGAAGCATATTTCACATCGGAAATAAAGCCTGCAATTTCGCCATATCCGAATTGACCGCTTGTTCCCAATGTTGTGTACAGTTCCAGACTGTACTGTTTGCGGGCAGCTTCGTTAAATATATACGCCGGCTGATCGTCCTGTTTGAAATCGCGTCCCTCCGTAATATCAATACCCAACACCTTTAAAAATGCATAATCTACCCAAACAGTTTGAAACTCGATATATTCATTATTATATTTTTGCCCCATCTCTCCATATCTTTCGGTTGTCGACAAAAGCGACTGGCCGAAAGAAACGCCTTCAATATCCGGATGCGACATCATTTGATTTCTTAATGCATCGTGACTCTGTTCGGACATACTTGTAACATTGACCACAATCACCCCGTCCCTGTCATAACCTAAAGGCGAATGTTGTATAAAATAATTTTGCAGATACATAAATGCTGCCCCAATCATTAAGGCAAAAGAAACTGTATATTGAACGCCGATCAATATATTTCGTATTTTTTTTCCTTTGGGCGACAATTCAAAGCTTCCTTTCAGCACTAATGCCGGTTCAAAAGAAATGATATAATTTGCCGGATATATCCCGGCAAACAAACCGGCAAGCAATGCTATCAGCGCCGTACCGCCAACAATCAGCGGATGGGCGGTAAGCGACATATCGGCAGCTATCAGGTTCGACAGCGAAGTGTTTTTTAGAAATAAAACAAGGAATACGGCTATAAGAAAAGATAACAAACAGTAGAAAATCGATTCAAAAACGATGGCCGATCGCAGAGTGCTCCGCTGAGCGCCCAATACACGCTGTGTATTGATGCTCTTCACCCGCATGGGTGTCAGTGCCGTACTGAAATTGGTAAAATTAATGACGGCAATGATGATGATGATGAAAGCGATGGCAAATAAAACCATCAGCGCCGACTTGTTGGCTTTCGGCGTATTGTCGAGTTTCTCGATGTCGGTTACATAATAAATATCGTGCAAAGCGGTAATACGCAAGCCGTTTCCTGATTCTTTCCAGTTGAAAGTTCCGGAATAATTGGCATCCACGCTGGAGGAGTCAAAATTCCGCTTGAAATTCTCAACCAATTGAGAGGCTTCGGATGCATCATTTATGCGAAAATAGGCTTTATACGCCCAACTTCCCCATTGATTTTTATTCTCGGTTGGCTGTATGGCATTATATATGTAGTTTTCAAAGATGGAATTTGCCGGAAAATCGCGATACACTGCCGCCACCGTTCTGTGTCCGATCTGTTTCCCGACTGCCGACGCATTTCCAAATATTTTTTGCGACAGACTCAGCGGGATAAATACGTTTCCCGGCACTGTGAAAGCATTGGAGGAGTTTTCTACAAAATCGAACGTAAACACATCAAAAAATTCGGGTGATACGGAGAGCGTTTTTTCCTTAAAATAATGCTGTTCGCCATCATCCGTTTCCACTTGGAACGTCTGGTAGCTATCTCTGAAAGCCGTAATTGCACCGGCAACAATATCGGGTGACGACTCGAAAAAACCGTCTGCAATCGGACGGGGTATATCTACTCGTGGAGAACCATTCATAACAAGTTCCAGCCGGTAAATCCTGTCGTAATTCCTGTGAAACTTATCAAATCCGAAATCATAATCCAGTTGCATCATGATTACCATAAAGGCTGCAAAGGCAACCGAAAGTCCTAAAATATTCAGCGCTGCCACCACCTTGAAGCGGCGGAGGATGCTTATTAGATTACGTAAAATAGGGTTCATTGTGTTTTTTATTTTTGTATTGACATTTTTCTCTAAATAAGCTCAAAACAATTCAATTTGTTTGGGCAAAGATAGTGATAATTATTAAATAACATAAAATCTCAGTGTTGATTTAACTATAGTGTTGATTTAACTATAGTGCAGATTATGCCGATTTTAAACGTATTGCTTCAATACTTTTTCGAGTTGTCCCACATAATAAAACGGCAAGTTGATTAACCTGAATTTTTTACCGCTCTGCGTTACAGCATCATCTATCGAAAACGGCTGCGACCAGACTCTTACGGCTATGTTGTGCGGACATTCGTCCATAAACAGATGCAGGGATTTAAGTTTGGAATTATGACCCGATTTCACTTCTACCGGAATTGCCATACTGTCGAATTTATACAGAAAATCGACCTCGGCTGCGGAAGATTCCTTTTCCCGACGCCAAAAAATGCGCGTGGTAAGCAAACTATCATCGAGAGTGAGAAGCTCCTGCGCCACAATGTGCTCTGCAATTCTGCCACGCCATACGTCTTCAATGTTTTTTACCGAAAATACTTCCTTTTGAATGCCTGCATAATAATTTACCAGGCCGGTATCAAGCCACAGTAATTTCGGACGGCGGCGAAAATTTGGCGATAGCGGCATCTGCACCGAAGATGTAGGATATGCAAGTTCGAGCAACATCGCTTTTTGAATGGTTTGGAATGCCTTGTTCATTTCGCGTGACGAAAAGCCTGTATTTCCAAACTTGTCGAACGAGATTGTTTCCGCTGCCGAATACCAGCCAACATCCAAAATCGTGCGTATTATCTGAATTTGCAGTGCGTTGTTGGTATATTTTTCTACATCATCCTTATATGTAACGAGTAAAGAATCATACACTTCCTTCACCGCAAGAATATCCCTGTTTTCGGCATATCTCATGATTGCGGCAGGCATTCCGCCCACGAGCGTATATTTGTAGAAATGTTCGATCATACGGAAATGAATGGCTGAAACATCGGCCTGATTTTCAATCAAACCGGCGTCGAAATCATTGCCGATCCCTCTCAAAAACTCAATAAATGAACAAGGGCGGATAGCCATATATTGCACCCGTCCAACGGGAAACGAAATCTTCCGGACATCAATAACCGTTTCGAGCAGCGACCCCGCAACGACGACGTGAATATAATTTGCCTCTTCATAAAAATAGCGTAAAATCGCGACAGCCGGTTTGGAATACTGTATTTCGTCGATAAATAGCAATACCGATTGGCTGGTTTTTATGACGCCTTTATAGAAAAATATATCCGTAATCGTCTTTTGAACATCATTTCCGGTTTCAAACAACTGACGCTCGTTTTCGTTTTCCAGGTTCAATTCCAGATAAACCTCGTAATCTTTAGCGAGTTCGCGCACAAGAGTTGTCTTGCCCACTTGCCTCGCACCACGCAAAACAAGCGGCTTCCGATACTTGCTTTTACTCCATTCGCGCAGGCTTTCCAAAACTTTTCGCTGTATCATATCCTTCAATTTTTAGGTGCGAAAGTAACCATTATTTTTAAATCTGCAAACTTTTAGGGTATAACTTGCTTTGATTTTGCAAACTTTTAGGGTATAAACTGCATTGATCATACAAACTTTCAGGGTAAAAAGGTACAATGGTGATGCTCTTTCCACATCATTTGTTCCTTCCACGTCATTGCGAGCCGTTAGCGGCGAAGCAATCCAGATAATTTACACCGATGTTAATTTTTCTCCCCCTCATTTCATGCTTCATTTGCAAAAAAATCGCTACATTTGCACCCTCGCAGTAATTACAGAATAGATGAAAGCGTTAGATGATTTTGGAAAATATGTTCTCTTAATGTACCGTACCATTGCCGTACCGGAACGTTGGAGTGTATTTTTTAAACAAACCTCGAAAGAAATCACCAAATTAGGAGTAGATTCCCTGTGGATTGTGATTTTTATTTCAGTCTTTATTGGCGCGGTGTTGACGATTCAGGTCTCCCTGAATATCAATTCTCCGCTGATTCCGGCATATACGATCGGATATATCACACGGGAAACGATACTGTTGGAATTTTCGTCCTCCATCATGTGTTTGATTTTAGCCGGTAAAGTAGGCTCTAATATCGCATCCGAGATTGGCTCCATGCGGATAACGGAGCAGATAGACGCCTTGGAAATTATGGGCGTAAATGCACCTAATTACTTGATAATGCCTAAAATTGCCGCATTGATGCTCTTTATCCCGGTACTGGTTATTTTCAGTATGTTTTTTGGGATTGGAGGCGGTTTTTTGACCTGTTATGTGACGGAAGTCCTGTCCGTCTCCCTCTATGAATTTGGCATACGCTTCTGGTATTCTTCCTTCTACATTGGATATTCCATTATTAAGGCGGTTATTTTTGCTTTTATCATAGCATCTGTAGCTTCCTATTTCGGATATAACGTGAGGGGAGGAGCATTGAATGTCGGCAAGGCGAGCACTAATTCTGTGGTAATGAGTAGTGTATTGATTTTGTTGTTCGACTTGTTGCTTACTAATTTAATGCTTGCGTAAAAGATGGTTGAAGTAAAAAATATCGTTAAATCTTTTGAAAACAAGCTGGTCTTGAATGATATATCCGCTGTATTCGAGGCGGGAAAGACGAATTTGATTATCGGACGAAGCGGTTCGGGAAAGACCGTGCTGATAAAAAACGTTGTCGGCTTGATTAAACCGGATTCCGGATCGATTTTGTATAATGGCCGCGACATCACCTGCATGAAGAAAGTGGAATTGAAGATGCTTCGCCGGGAGATGGGAATGTTGTTTCAAGGGTCGGCGCTGTTCGATTCGATGACGGTATTGGAAAATGTCATGTTTCCGCTGGTCATGTTTTCGGAAGAAAATAACCGGAAGAAAATGGAGCGCGCGCAGTTTTGTCTGGAGCGGGTTAATCTGTTGGATGCAGCTCAGCTTCTCCCTTCTGAAATTAGTGGCGGAATGATGAAACGGGTGGCCATCGCCCGTGCCATTGCGCTGAATCCCCGTTATCTGTTTTGCGACGAGCCTAATTCGGGCTTGGATCCCAAAACTGCGTTGCTGATTGACGAATTGATACACGACATTACGGTAGAGTATGGTATTACCACCGTCATCAATACACACGATATGAATTCCGTCATCCATATCGGCGATAGTATTATTTTTATCAAAGACGGGGAAAAAGTTTGGTCGGGAAACAAGGACAACATTATGGTCGCATCCAATCAAGATTTGAACGATTTTATTTTTGCTTCCGATTTGTTCAAGAAAATCAAGGCGAGTGATGAATCCAGCAATCGGTAAAGCTAAAAAAACAAGTATAAAACATGGCAGCCCTTAACCTGACGGTGATGGCGAAGACGCTGTGCCAAGCGAGTAATCATATACTGTAATTTTAATTCGTAAATTAATTCCGTATGAAAGTAATGAAATTTGGCGGAACATCCGTAGGTTCCGCAAAGAGCATTTTAGGAGTAAAAAAAATTGTAGAATCGGTACAAAAACCGGTTGTGGTAGTCGTTTCGGCCTTGGGCGGGATAACGGATCAGTTGCTGGATACCTCCAAGCTGGCATCGCAGGGTGACTTCACGTACGAAAAAGGGTATAGTACAATTGTAAATCGACATATAGAAGTCGTAGAAGATGTTGTTCCTGCCGACAAAAAGAACATGGTGCTGAAAGAAATCACCTTTTTACTGGATGAGCTGGGTAATATCCTGAAAGGCGTTTTCCTGGTAGGAGATTTATCTCCCAAAACATCGGATATAGTGGTCAGTTATGGAGAAAGACTGTCTTCACTGATTGTGAGCCATGTGATTGAAGGCGCAAAACTTTTCGACGCCCGTGATTTCATCAAGACGGAAAAACAGTTTGGAAAACATATCGTCAATTTCAAAGAAACGAATCCATTAATCTGTGAACAGTTTGCAGATTTAAGCGAAATATCGGTGATACCCGGTTTTATCAGTCGCGATCTGAAAACCGAGGAAGTCAGCAATTTGGGACGTGGCGGCTCCGATTACACCGCTTCCATCATCGCTGCTGCCCTGAACGCTTCCGTACTGGAAATATGGACAGATGTAGATGGCTTTATGACTGCCGACCCGAAGGTAATCAGCAATACTTACGTAATCGAAGAACTAAGCTATATCGAAGCAATGGAGCTTTCTAATTTTGGAGCAAAAGTGATTTATCCGCCGACCATTTTCCCGGTATATCATAAAAATATTCCTGTTCGCATCAAAAATACTTTCAATCCGGAAGCGCCGGGAACATTGATTTCCCGTACAAGGGTAGAGGAGAGGAAGTCTATCAAAGGAATTTCTTCCATCAACGACACCTGCCTGATCACGGTACAGGGCTTGGGTATGGTAGGCGTTATCGGCGTAAATTATCGAATTTTCAAAGCATTGTCTAAATCGGGAATCAGTGTTTTCATGGTTTCCCAGGCATCTTCGGAAAATACGACATCTTTTGCCGTTCGGAATGCGGACGCCGATTTGTCGGTAGCCGCTTTGCAGGAAGAGTTTGCGCACGAAATAGAACAGGGCGAAATCAACAACGTTAAGGCAGAAAAAGGTTTGGCAACCGTCGCAATTGTTGGCGATAACATGAAGCGAACACCGGGCATTGCCGGCAAGCTGTTCGGAACAATAGGACGCAGTGGAATTAGCGTAATTGCCTGTGCACAGGGTGCTTCGGAAACCAATATCTCTTTTGTCATCAAAGCCGAAGAGTTGCGTAAAGCCTTAAACTCCATCCATGATTCCTTCTTTTTGTCCGAATATCAGGTGTTGAATATTTTCCTGGCAGGCATTGGAACGGTAGGTGGCAGCCTGTTGGAACAAATCAAAAGGCAGCAGCAAATGTTGATGGAACAAAAGCGCTTGCGCCTGCGCGTAGTCGGAATTGCCGATGTGAATCGTGCTGTTTTCGACCGAAATGGCATTGATCTGGAACGCTATCGGCAGGAACTGAATGATAACGGCCAGCCAAATTCTCCCGGCTTGTTGCGGGAGGAAATACTGAAGATGAACATTTTTAACTCCGTCTTTGTCGACTGTACAGCGAGCGCCGAGATTTCGGCTGTGTATGGAGATTTTCTCTCTCACAACATATCTGTAGTCGCTGCCAATAAAATAGCGACCTCTTCCTCCTATAAGGATTATCTGCAGTTGAAAGAAACCGCGCGCAGGAAAGGGATTAAATTTCTTTTTGAAACCAACGTTGGAGCCGGTTTGCCGATTATCAATACGATGAACGCTCTGATCAACAGTGGCGACCGTGTCCTGAAACTGCAAGCCGTACTTTCCGGTACCCTGAATTTCATTTTCAACACGATCAGCGCAGAAGTACCTTTAAGCCGGGCAATCAGATTGGCGCAGGAAGCCCGTTTTTCCGAGCCGGATCCGCGTATCGACTTGAGCGGGACGGATGTTATCCGCAAATTAGTCATCCTTTCTCGTGAATCGGGTTATCCGGTCGAACAGGCAGATGTGATTAAAAACCTGTTCATCCCCGACAAATATTTTCAAGGATCGCTGGACGATTTCTGGAAATCTATTCCCGAACTGGATGCCGAATTTGAAGCCAAGCGCGAAAAATTGGAATCGGAAAATAAAAAATATCGCTTTGTGGCCGAAATGAACAACGGAAAATGTGAAGTCGGTTTGAAGGAAGTCGCCATGGGCAATCCCCTGTACGATTTGGAAGGCAGTAACAACATCATCATGATAACGACCGAGCGTTATAACGAATATCCGATGATTATCAAAGGTTATGGAGCCGGGGCAGGCGTTACCGCCGCCGGAGTATTTGCCGATATTATCTCTATCGCAAACATCCGCTAAAGAACGCCCCGTAAGTTTTTATCCGTCATAATTTTCTCTTATGAAGTACATTATTATACTGGCCGATGGAATGGCCGATGAACCAATCCCTGCATTAGGCGGCAAAACACCCCTGCAAGCAGTCGCAACTCCATATATCGACCGCTTAGCCCGACTGGGCTGTTCCGGCCTCCTGGACACCATTCCTCCGGGCTATGTGCCCGGAAGTGAGATTGCCAATCTTTCCGTACTGGGCTATCATCTGCCTGATGTTTTTGAAGGGCGCGGCTCGCTGGAAGCAGCCAGCATGGGCGTCGAAATCTTGCCGAACGAAATGGTGATGCGCTGTAACCTGATTTGCATACAAGATGAAAAGATAAAAAGCCATTCGGCAGGACATATTTCCAATCAGGAAGCAGAAGTTCTGATTTGTTTCCTGAATGAACATCTGCAAAATGAAAGGCTAAGTTTTTATCCCGGTGTTTCCTACCGCCATCTCTTGAAACTGCGGGCGGGCGACAAGCGTCTTATCTGTACGCCTCCGCACGATGTGCCGGGAACGCTCGCGACAGATGTTTTGATTAAAGCCGAAGTCCCTGAAGCGCAAGCTACTGCCGACTATCTGAATCACTTAATCATGCAATCCTGGCCGCTGCTGGAAAATCATCCAATCAACCTCCAACGGAAAGCGGATGGAAAGCTTCCGGCCAACAGTATCTGGCCTTGGTCGCCCGGATATAAACCCAGCATGAAAAAGATGACGGAACTTTTCCCGATTCGTTCCGGAGCCGTTATTTCTGCCGTAGATTTAATTAAGGGAATCGGTATCTATGCCGGTTTGGAATCTATTGATGTGCCCGGCGCTACCGGTCTCTACAACACCAATTACGAAGGAAAAACCCAAGCCGCACTGGCTGCCCTGCAAACAAAAGATTTTGTCTTTCTTCATATTGAAGCCAGCGACGAGGCCGGACATGAAGGCGATGTTGAATTGAAAATGAAAACGATAGACTATCTGGAAAAACGGGTTGTTCAACCCATTTGGGAAGCCATCCAGTCGTGGAAAGAACCTGTTACCATCGCTCTGTTACCGGACCATCCAACGCCCTGTCATCTCAGGACACATACGCGGACGCCTGTCCCGTTTGTCATCTGCAAGCCCGGACAAACACCCGATAATGTCTCCGTGTACGATGAATTTGCTGCGGCGCAGGGAAGTTATGGTTTGTTGAAAGGCGCTGCGTTTATGCAGGCCGTTTTTAAAAACATTGATTCCTAAACATCTGTTTATATGAAATATTACAGTACCAATCGCCAAGTACAAGCAACCGGTTTACAGGAAGCCGTCATCAAAGGTTTAGCCGGCGACAGGGGTTTGTTTATGCCGGAGCGCATCAAACGACTGCCTGCCTCTTTTTTTGCCGCACTGCCGGATTTGTCTTTTCAGGAGATTGCTTTTGTTGTGGCCGATACTTTTTTTGGAGAAGATTTGGAGCCGGAAACCTTGCAAACGATTGTCTGCGACACCTTGAATTTCGACACTCCTCTTGTGCCGGTAAGCAATCATATTTACAGCCTGGAGTTGTTTCATGGGCCGACGCTGGCCTTCAAGGATGTAGGCGCTCGGTTTATGGCGCGTTTGCTGGGACATTTTATCCGCAAACAGGGACTGACGGAGGTTAATGTTCTGGTTGCAACGTCCGGAGATACCGGAAGCGCCGTGGCTAACGGTTTTCTGGGCGTAGAAGGGATTCACGTCTATGTGCTTTATCCGAAAGGAAAAGTCAGCGCCATCCAGGAATGTCAGTTTACGACTTTAGGCCGGAATATTACGGCATTGGAGGTTGACGGTACTTTTGATGACTGTCAGGCGCTGGTGAAGAATGCTTTTATGGATGCCGATTTGAATGGCAGGATGCAATTGACTTCTGCCAATTCCATCAATGTTGCCCGTTTCCTTCCGCAGGCGTTTTATTATTTTTATGCTTATGCGCAATGGGCGAAGCAAGCCCGGAAGGGCGAACAGTTGGTCGTTTGCGTACCCAGCGGAAATTTCGGTAACCTGACTGCCGGATTGTTTGCCAAACGGATGGGTTTACCCGTCAAACGTTTTATCGCGGCCAACAACCGGAATGATATATTTTTGCAATATTTGCAATCGGGTGTATACACGCCCCGTCCTTCGGTGGCGACGATAGCCAATGCGATGGACGTTGGAGACCCCAGCAATTTTGTTCGTATCCTGGATTTGTATGCGAATGATCACCAAGCGATAAAACAGGATATCAGCGGCTTTAGCTATACGGATGATGCGATTCGCGCTGTAGTGTCTACCTGTTACCGGCAAACGGGCTATTTGCCGGATCCGCATGGCGCCTGTGCCTATCAAGCTTTGGTAGACGGTTTGAAACCGGATGAGTCCGGCATTTTTCTGGAAACCGCCCACCCTGCTAAATTCCTGGAAACGGTAGAAAGTATTATCGGAGAAAAAGTGGAGATACCGACTAAGTTGCAAGATTTTATGAAAGGTGAGAAACAGCGCGTGGAAAGGTCTAAGGCGTTTGATGATTTTAAGCAGTATTTGTTGGCGGAAAATCTATCAGTGATCTATTGATTGGAATAATTTTGGAATAATATGGAACGAAAATTAATGTCAGAACTCATAAAATGGAAAGACCGCAAAGGCAGAAAACCGCTTTTGCTCGAAGGTGCGCGTCAGGTAGGCAAAACTTACCTCCTGAAAGATTTTGGCAAACGGTATTTCAATGACGTGGCCTACGTAAATTTTCAAAATCCAAGTCAGGAACTCGTCGAGTTATTCAACGGATCCATCAGTCCGGAACGCATTATTACAATGCTTGAACTGATGTTGAATATGAAAATTTCGCCATCAGAAACATTGCTGATTTTCGACGAAGTACAGGAAGTTCCGCGTGCTTTGACTTCTCTGAAATATTTTTGCGAAGATGCTCCCGAATATCATATAGCCACAGCGGGCAGTTTGCTTGGTATTTTTCTGCATAAAGACACTTCGTTTCCTGTGGGCAAAGTAAATACACTGAAATTAGAGCCAATGAACTTTGAAGAATTTCTTTGGGCAAATGAGCGTGAAAACATTGTAACTTTCTTAAAATCAAATCCTTTTGAAACTACTTTTAATGAAATTCTATCCGATTTATTTAAACAATATCTGTATATAGGCGGAATGCCCGAAGCCGTTGCCGATTGGATTGAAAATAAAGATGTTACCAAACTCAATGAAATTCAGGAAGAAATTTTGAGCAACTACCGCAAAGATTTTATCAAGCATACCGACAACACAACTGCTGTTCGTATTCGTCAGTTGTTTGACAGTTTGCCTGCACAGTTTGCCAAGAAAAACGATAAATTTCTCTACGGAACGATAAAAGAGGGTGCGAGAGCGAGAGAATACGAAATGGCTATTGAATGGCTGATTGATGCAGGAATTGTACGGCGAGTCAATCAGGTTTCGTGCGGCAATAAAATTCCGCTAAAATCATACACCGAATTTTCGGCTTTCAAACTCTATTTTGTTGATGTTGGTTTGTTCCGTTTTCTTGCAGAAATTCCGTTTGAAGTGATTGCAGATAAAACAGCTATTTTTGACGAGTTTAACGGTTTGATTGCCGAACAGTTTGTGTTACAACAATTAGCAGAACATACGCTATACTATTGGACAAGTGGCGAGAAAAGCGAAGTCGATTTTGTGATGCAATTTGGTTCTGAAATTGTTCCGATAGAAGTAAAGAGCGGCGAAAATGTAAAGGCAAAAAGCTTGAAGATTTTCAGAGAAAAATACGCACCAAAAATCAGTGTTCGTTTTTCATTGAAAAATACACGGTTAGACAATGATATGCTCAATATTTCTCTGTTTAATTCCTTTTTATGTGAAAATTTGCTTGATCTTTCCTCCGGAAAATGTGTAAAACAATAAGCATATTCGTCCGGAAAATGTGTAAGAGCAGCACTTTTAAACGAAACCTGCTTTTAGGAGGTCGAATCGAATTTTTTCGTACATTTGCAGTTCAAATAAAAATATCATCAAATACTTAAATAAATCAAATTCATCATGAACAATATCAATCTATTAAACAAGGCAGCGGACAATATCCGTATTCTTGCCGCCTCTATGGTAGAAAAAGCAAAATCCGGACATCCCGGAGGCGCTATGGGAGGTGCAGATTTTATAAATGTACTCTTTTCCGAGTTCTTGATCTATGATCCGGAAAATCCGCAGTGGGAGGGAAGGGACAGATTTTTTCTGGATCCGGGACACATGTCGCCCATGCTTTATTCCGTACTGGCATTGACCGGAAAATTTACGATAGACGAATTAAAATCTTTCCGTCAATGGGGAAGCCCTACGCCCGGACATCCGGAGGTCGACGTCATGAGAGGTATCGAAAACACCTCCGGCCCCTTGGGACAGGGACATACGTATGCCGTAGGCGCCGCCATTGCCGCCAAGTTCGTTCATACCCGGATGGAGAAAAAGTTGACGCAAAAAATCTATGCTTTCATCTCGGATGGCGGCATACAGGAGGAGATTTCTCAGGGAGCCGGTCGCATTGCAGGCCATCTGGGACTGGATAATCTCATCATGTTCTACGATTCCAACGACATTCAGTTATCGACCCAAACGAAAGACGTTACCTCGGAAGATGTTGCTCGAAAATATATCTCCTGGGGCTGGAGAGTATTCTCCATAAACGGAAACGACGTCAAGCAAATCCGTTCCGTCATGCAAAAAGCGCTGGAAGCAGAAAGAAAACCTACGTTAATCATCGGTAAAACCATCATGGGAAAAGGCGCCGTTGCCGCAGACGGATCTTCTTACGAACGAAAAACAGCCACTCACGGCATGCCTTTAGGCGAATGTGGCGCCAATTTTGGAAAAACAATAGAGAACTTGGGAGGCAATGCCGACGACCCGTTCCAAATATTCCCGGAAGTCGGCGAGTTGTACTCAAACCGAAAATTCATATTGAAAAGTATCGCTGCCGCCATGAGATCGATAGATGCAGCCTGGGCGGAAGCGCATCCGGAAAAAGCGAAACAGTGGGCAGGCTGGTTGTCCGGAAAACTTCCGGCGATCGACTGGGCTTCTATTGAGCAAAAACCGGGCGCTGCTACCCGTACGGCATCTTCTACGGTTTTAGCTACTTTGGCGAAACAGGTCGACAATATGATTGTTTCTTCTGCCGATTTATCCAATTCCGACAAAACCGATGGTTTTCTGCAACAAACCAAAGCCTTTACCAAAGGTGATTTCTCCGGTGCATTTCTGCAAGCCGGCGTTTCGGAACTCACCATGGCTTGCATCTGTATCGGTATGGGACTGTATGGCGGCGTTATTGCTGCTTGCGCTACCTTTTTCGTCTTTTCCGATTATATGAAACCGGCCATTCGGATGGCTGCATTGATGGGAATTCCCGTCAAATTCATCTGGTCGCACGACGCTTTCCGCGTAGGAGAGGATGGGCCTACTCACGAGCCGGTGGAACAGGAAGCGCAAATTCGCCTGATGGAAAAACTGAAAAATCATGAAGGTCAAAATTCCATGCTGGTACTCCGTCCGGCCGATGTTCAGGAAACTACCGTTGCGTGGAAACTGGCCATGGAAAATACCCATACGCCTACCGGATTAATCCTTTCCCGTCAGAATATTCAGGATTTACCGGCGAAGACTTCGCGCTATGAAGAAGCGCTGCAGGCCGGAAAAGGTGGTTATATCGTCGAATGTGACGGCAATCCTGATGTTATATTGCTCGCTTCCGGATCGGAAGTGTCCACGCTGGTAGAAGGAGCTGCGCTGTTGAGAAAGGATGGTATCCGTGTTCGTATCGTATCCGTTCCGTCGGAAGGACTTTTCCGCAGTCAGAGCCAGGCATATCAGGAATCTGTTATTCCTGCGGGAGTAAAGACGTTCGGACTGACGGCCGGCTTACCCGTCAACCTGCAGGGACTGGTTGGCTGCAACGGTAAAATCTGGGGACTGGAAAGTTTCGGCTTCTCCGCTCCCTACAAAGTATTGGACGAAAAACTCGGTTTTACCGGAAGTAATATATACAAACAAGTTAAAGAATTTCTTGCATGACCATTGGATTTCCCATCGGACTCTGTGCCGACCATGCCGGCTTTCTGATGAAAGAGTTTATTAAGCAGTTGCTGGACAACAAAGGCATTTCTTACCGCGATTTTGGTACTTTTAGTGCCGCAAGCGTCGATTATCCGGATTTTGCACATCCTTTGGCGCTTGCCGTGGAAAAGGGTGAAGTACAGGCCGGTATTGCCTGCTGTGGAAGTGGAAACGGAATCTGTATGACATTAAATAAACATCAAGCTATCCGTTCGGCGCTTTGCTGGACGGAACAGTTGGCTGCTTTATCCCGTCTCCACAACGATGCGAATATCCTTGCCATACCGGCTCGCTTTGTTTCTCAGAACGAGACGGAAAAAATGGTAAACGCTTTTTTATCTATCTCTTTCGAGGGTGGACGTCATGCCAAAAGAATCGCAAAGATCCCGGTGCAGTAAATGGATAATAAATGGATTTTCAACTCATATCGAACTATGAACCTACCGGCGACCAGCCGGAAGCGATTGCTTCGCTGGTAGAGGGAGTGAAAAACGGGACACCTTATCAAATCTTGTTGGGTGTAACCGGTTCCGGAAAGACATTTACTTTTGCCAATGTCATTCAGGAAGTAAAAAAGCCGACACTGGTTTTAAGCCATAACAAGACCCTGGCGGCTCAATTGTATTCCGAACTCAAGGCTTTTTTCCCTCATAACGCTGTCGAATATTTTGTATCTTATTACGATTATTTTCAGCCGGAAGCCTATCTTCCGGTGACGGATACCTATATCGAAAAAGACCTGAATATCAACAGCGAGTTGGAGAAATTACGAATAGCAGCTACCTCGGCTTTACTCTCCGGAAGGCAGGATGTAATTATTGTTTCTTCTGTTTCCTGTCTTTATGGTATGGGAAATCCGGAGGATTTTGCGAACAGCGTAGTCCGTATCCATAAAGGGCAACAACTCGTCAGAAATCATTTTCTCCGGCAGATTGTCGACAGTCTTTATTCCCGGAATGAAGTGGAATTGACGAACGGTAATTTCCGTGTGCGGGGAGATACGGTAGATATTTTCCTGGCCTATGCCGATGCCATCCTTCGGGTGGTGTTCTGGGGAGATGAAATCGAAGAAATTTCCAGTATCGATCCACTAACAGGCGCCACGCTGGAGTTTTTCAATACTTATAACATCTATCCGGCCAATCTGTTTGTAACCACTCGGGATAAGATAGAGAATGCCATTGCCAGTATAGAAATTGACTTGGGAGAAAGGGTAAGATTCCTTCATTCCACAGGGAAAAATTATGAAGCCAAGCGTTTGTACGAACGTGTCACTTATGATGTGGAAATGATTCGGGAATTGGGATATTGCTCCGGTATTGAGAATTATTCCCGCTACCTGGACGGTCGCACGGCGGGAGAACGGCCATTCTGTCTGCTTGATTATTTCCCGGACGATTTTTTGCTGGTGATCGATGAAAGTCATGTGACAATTCCGCAAGTCCGGGCAATGTACGGCGGTGATCGCTCCCGTAAGGAAAACCTGGTAGAATATGGCTTCCGACTTCCAGCAGCTATTGATAACCGGCCATTGAAATTTGATGAATTTGAATCTCTCATTCCAGTCACAATCTACGTGAGCGCTACTCCGGCCGATTATGAACTGGAGAAAAGCGAAGGAATTATTGTCGAGCAGTTAATCCGTCCCACCGGATTATTAGATCCTCAAATAGAAGTCCGTCCGAGCCTGAATCAGATAGATGATCTCCTGGAAGAAATCAGGATACGAACGGAAAATGACGAACGGACACTGGTTACTACCCTGACCAAACGCATGGCAGAAGAATTGTGCGCTTATCTGCTAAAAATGGACATTCGTTGCAATTATATTCATTCGGATATTGTCACGCTGGAACGGATAAGGATTATGGACGATTTGAGGAATGGCCGGTATGATGTGTTGATCGGTGTAAACTTGCTACGGGAGGGCTTGGATCTTCCGGAAGTCTCGCTGGTAGCGGTACTGGATGCCGATAAAGAAGGCTTTCTGCGTTCCCAGCGTTCGCTGACGCAGACCGCAGGCCGCGCCGCCCGCAACATCAACGGAAAGGTCATTTTTTATGCCGATAAAACCACCGGCAGCATGCAACTGACCATCGACGAAACAAACAGGCACCGGGAAAAACAATTGGCATACAATGCTCTGCACGGGATTACGCCGAAACAAATCCATAAAACAACCATTTCTTCGTTCTCCACCGACAACAAGCCTGCCGAATCTAAAGCATACATAGAGCCGGTATCTCTATCCATTGTTGCAGATCCCGTTGTCCGCTATATGAATCGGGAGCAGATTGCTAAATTAATCGAGCGAACACGCAAATCCATGCAGGAAGCTGCCAGAAAACTGGAGTTTTTGGAAGCGGCTCAATATCGGGATGAGTTGTTCCGACTGGAAGAACTGTTGAAAGAAACAGAAGCTGCTTCCGGGACAAATGCATTATAATTCAGGGTGTGAGTACCCCAACGTTTCGCAATTTCAAGGCGCACGGTGTTATACAGGAAACTTCGCCTCGCTGTGCTGTTTAACAAATTCTTTGGGAGTCATACCAAACTGCTTTTGAAACAGCTTAATAAAGTAGGACGGTGATGTAATTCCAACCAGGAAACAAACTTCTCCTATCCTGTATTGTCCGCTTCGAAGCAATTCGGCGGCTTTTCTCAGGCGAATCAGGCGGATAAAATCAATAGAAGATAACTCCGTCAAGGCTTTGATTTTCCGGTGCATGTTGGATCGGCTCATGAATAGCTTCTCGGACAGACTTTCAACATTGAAGTTGGGATCGGTAATATGATCGGTGATAATATCAATGATTCTTTGCATGAAGTGTTCGTCGGACTTATTCATTCCAATATGCTGAATCGGAAGGAACGGTTTGCGCATAAAGGCTTCTTTTTCCCGCCGCCGGTTATTCAGCAGCGTAGTTAATTGAGTAATCAGATGACTGATAGAGAAAGGCTTCTCCACATAAGCATCCGCACCCATTTCCAGTCCGTGTATCTTACTGTTCAGGTCGTTTTTTGCCGTTAGTAAGACCACCGGAATATGGCTGTACTCCAAATTTCCTTTGATGTTTTTACAAAGTTCAAATCCATCCATTTGCGGCATCATCACATCCGTGAGCACCAAATCAATATTTTTTGCTGCTATCATTCGCATGGCTTCCACACCGTTGATGGCGGTTTCTACCACAAATTGTTTGCATAATTTGCCGGCAACAAAAGCCAATACGTCTTCATTATCTTCTACAACTAAAATAACTTCACCATGATATTGTATTTCGTTTGTACCTTCATCTTCTATCAGAATACCGTCATTTTCAGGAATTGTTTCTTCTTTGCGTTCAATAACGGTCTGAGAAACAGGAAGCTTTAACACAAACTCATTCATATCTTTGTACACTTCATAATACAGGCGTCCATTGTGCAGTTCCGACAAAGAGCGGGCTAATGACAGGCCGATTCCTGAACCTGAGGTTGTATGCTGACGTTTATTCACCTGATAGAACGGGCTAAAGATTTTCTCTCTTAACTCAACGGGAATTAAATCTCCATCATTCCGCACTTGAATCGTTACAGACTCACTGTCCGATGCCAGGACAATTTCGATATACAGGTCGGAATAGCGTAATGCGTTAGACAGCAAATTATTCAGAATTTTACTGAATGCACCCTCATCTATCGGTAGACAGACATCTTCCGGAGGCAGCAGCAGGTGTATTTGCTTGTTTTTGTGCTGCGCCACCAGTTCAAAGCGGGCATAAATATCTTTCAACATTTCCGTAATATTACAGGTAGCAAGATTCAGTACAAATTTATCGCTGTCTACCTTCCTGAAATCCAGCAGTTGATTGATCAAGCCCAACAGATCGGATGTATTTTTATGCATAATATCCAGATTTTCTTTGATATCCGGATCTTTAATATCCATTTCGATCATGGATTCCAAGGGGCCGTTAATGAGTGTGACGGGCGTCCTGATCTCATGAGCGATATTGGTGAAAAACTCGACTTTTGAATTGTACAGTTTTTCTTTCGCTTCCGTTTCATACAGGCGTCGTTTCTCGGCATGTCTCTTTTCCGTTTTTTTCATGTATCGGTTGAGCGTATAATACAGGAGGAGAATAGCGCCTATAATATAGGCTGTCAATGCTATTTTCGACTGCCACCAGGGAGGTAAAATTTCTATCTCAATACGGCTTCCTTCTTCATTCCAAAGTTCATCATTGTTACTTCCTTTGACGCAAAAAATATATTTACCCGGAGGCAACTTGGCATAAGAGGCGCTGTGATTGTTGCTCGTATACGTCCAGTCATCATCAATACCGGTCATTTTGTAGGCGTATTTATTGGCTTTTGGAGCTGTATAACTCAGTGCGACAAACTCGAATCCGATATTGGACTGGTTGGCTTGCAACGTAATCTTGGAGGTATGGTGAATGGCCTTTTTCAATGGAGAGTTTTCCGTATTTAGGTGTATTTCTTTGCCGAAAATCGTCAATTGTGTAATATATACGGGAGGAATGAATTTGTTTTCTTCAAAGCGATACGGATCAAAAACAATCAAGCCGTCCAATCCGCCGAAATAGAACTTTCCGTTACTGCCCACTAAGGCCGATTTGTAATTGAACTCATTAAACGGAAGTCCATTATGGCGCGAAAATACCTTCACCTCTTTCTGCTGCGGATTAAATTTAACCAAACCATTGTTCGTCCCAAACCAAAGATTATGTTTCTTATCTTCTATAATCTTATAAGCCACATCGTCCGGCAATCCGTCCTGAATAGAAAAAGAGGTAAAATTGTCTGTTTTCCTGTTGTAGCGGCAAATACCTCCTCTATCGGTCGAAAACCAGATGTCGCCCAACGAAGTTTCGACAACGCTGCTCACGGCGTTGGAACTTAAAGAAGACGGATCGCCAATATCGTTCGTATAATGTTTGATGATATCTTTCAATGGATCGTACTTATATACGCCATTCCCTAACGTTGCAACCCATATATAACCGTCCGAATCTTCTATAATATCATAGATATAACTCAGTCCGAAAGCATCTATCCGGACGAAATTTTCGGCATTTTTATTCCCCCGATACACTCCCCAGCCGTTGCCAATCCAGATTTGTCCGTAGCGATCTTCACAAATCGTATAGATGCTGGCTTCTTCCAGATTCAAGTCTTTGCCCGAATAATGCCGGATGTTGAATTGAGGCAACTGAACAATATCCATGCCGTTTTTAAACAAACCCACGTATGCCTGATTCTCCTTCAACAGCAAGCCTAATATCGGTTGATGATTACCGGGCGATAAACCGGCTGATATTTTCACCCGTTTAAATGTTTTCTTTCCGGGATCAAAAACATTCAGTCCGGCATCTTCGGAGGCAATCCAAATATTAGCGTTCGAATCTTCCTGCATTTCACGCAAATGCCGGGCGCTGATTGATCCTTCGGAACTCATCGGCACATAACATTCAAAATTGATGCTTTTTTTAGGCAAATAACTCAAGCCGCCGGAGCGGGTGCCGATCCATATACCCCCTTCCTTATCTGCATAGATTACATCTACCACATTGTTCGACAGAGAGAAAAAGAACATCGGATCATGCTGGATATGTGTTACCTTATTTTCCAGTTTATTGATGATGAACAAACCGGATTGGGTTCCTACCCACAACTCATCGTCGATCATGGTAACATGGCGGATAATTTTATAATGAACATCCGGCGCGTTTACATCTGCCAACGTATTTCTCCGCTTATTCAGTCTTCGAAGACGGCCTTCATGTATACCCAGCACCAGTTCATCACCATCATTGCAAATCGTATAAATATTTTCATGCTGTAAAGATCCGCCGTTTTTGTCTCCCAGATATTGCACAAATGTATCTGTAGCCTTGTTATACAGATGCACGCCACCGCCATTGGTGCCTACCCACACCATACCGTTTTGTTCGATGCAGATGCACTGAGGATTTCCATGATCCGGTATGAAGGTATTGTTGCTGTTGAAATAGTGAATCAGTTGCTGTGTAGGCGTATGATAGCGGAAAAGGCCCTGATTCGGAATAACGATCCAAATGTTATGATCCTGATCAGACTGAATATCGGCCACCCAGTCAACGATTTGCAGGTGATTGGCAGTACTGTCGTCGAAAAAAGTAAACGTTTCATAGACCGGATCAAAGATAAAGATACCTTTATCCGTGCCCACCCATATTTTCTGTTCCTTTGAGGGAGGGGCGTCCCTTCGATCGAGGGAGGGGCTTTCCCTGTCTTCAAACAGGGTCGATATATTGTTATTTCTCTTTTTTTGTACCGGATCATAGCAGTCGAAAACCTTCATGGTATTTCCATCATAACGATTCAAGCGGTTGCGTGTGCCAAACCACATAAAACCGTAGCTATCCTGTATGATAGCTTTGACATCGTTGTGCGATAAACCCAGTTCGCCGTTTATTTTGGAAAAATAATAGCTGGGATTAACTGCCGATTGCGATTGGGCGATTTCCCCGAAGAGAATAAACCAGATTAACAGTAATGTAAAGTGCTTCATTGCAAGAGGTTAATCCAGGGTCAATCCAAATTCATTGGCCAAACTATGCAAGCTGGGATTTTTTTCGGCCATTTGTATGTATCTATCCCTGTCACTCATAAATATTTTATCTTTAGCCGATTCATCAATAGAAATATGCATGGAGATGGCGGTATTGTGTAGTTGGGAACGAAGATATTCCAGGAGAGTCGGAGCGCGCTCCGTCAGCTTCTGTTGCTGTTCGGGATTATAGACGGATACTTCAAAGGCGTATTTATCCGTCATCCGGGGCAGCGAGTTGAGCATGGAGTTTTGCAGGTGCTGTTCTTCTTTCAGGAACTGATTAGCGTATGCTGTCCATGCAGCGTTTAACTCCTGCTGAGTAAAATCGTTCGTTTGACTTTCGAGCGCTGCCGGCGCCTGTTGTGTTTGGACAGGCTCTTTTTTATCTTCGTAGAGGTCTTTCAACGAGAAACTCAACCGTTCGTTGATGGCCTTTGCGGGGGGTGTTTCCTTTTGTGCAGCTGGTTGCGAAGCGATAGTTGCTTGCTGCTGATTTTCAGTATATTGCTTCACTTCCGGGCTTTTTTCGGGACTTGCAACGTGGGCTGTTAACGGTTCAATCGCTATTTTTTTTTTATCATCCCCCATTGACGAAGGACTACTGTTCAGTTGACAAAGACGGATGAGCAGTATCTCGACCAGCAGTCGTTTATTCTTACTCAATCGGTAGTTCAAGTCACATTCATTCGTATATTCCAGCGCTTTATACAAAAACGGATTTTCGCATCGGACGGCCAACTCCAGGTATCGTTTTTTAATCACATCGCCTACTTCAAATAAAACAATCGTTTGCGGATCTTTACAGACCATCAAATCGCGGAAATGTGACGCTAAACCGCCCACAATATTCTGTCCTTCAAAACCTTTACTCAATATCTCGTTTAATATCAGGAAACATTTGCCAATGTTTCCCTGCAGAATGTTATCTGTCAACTGGAAATAATATTCATAATCCAATACATTCAAGTTTTCAATCACCGACCGGTAGGAAATATTTCCGCCCGTAAAGCTAACAACCTGATCGAATATGGAGAGTGCATCCCTCATTCCTCCATCTGCTTTCTGAGCGATTACGTTCAAAGCTTCCGGTTCGGCCGAAACGCCCTCCTGTTGCGCCACATATTGCAAATGTTCTACCGTGTCGTTGATGCCGATGCGGTTGAAATCATAAATCTGACAGCGGGACAGGATGGTGGGAAGAATTTTATGCTTTTCCGTAGTTGCCAGTATAAAGATTGCATGATGCGGAGGCTCCTCCAGCGTCTTTAGGAAAGCATTGAATGCAGCAGACGAAAGCATGTGAACCTCATCAATAATATACACCTTATATTTACCGAGCTGAGGCGGGATACGCACCTGCTCGATCAACGAGCGAATATCTTCGACCGAGTTGTTGGAAGCGGCATCCAACTCGTGAATATTGTATGAACGCTGCTCATTGAACGACATGCACGACTCGCAGGCATTACACGCTTCACCCTCCGGAGTAGGATGCAGGCAATTAATTGTTTTTGCAAAAATACGGGCGCAAGTGGTCTTTCCCACTCCACGGGGACCGCAAAACAAATAAGCATGCGCCAATTTATGGTTGTGAATCGCGTTTTTAAGCGTAGTAGTCAGCGATTTCTGACCTACAACAGATTGAAACGTAGCAGGTCTGTATTTTCTTGCAGATACAATGTAATTGTCCATATATGATTTTTGAATGTGGGCAAAGGTACATATTTTCTACATATTTTCGATATATATTCAAATTATTCCTGCCCTTTCTTGTCCATCTCATTATTTTCATGTAAGTTTGTCCGATTTTCATGCAAATTTGTCTAAAAAACGCCATTTATAATGTCTGCTACAAACATAAATTTCATCGCGGGGACCGAAGCGGAAGAAGCCGGTGCAGAAGCCAATGCGGAAACCAACGCGGAAACCAACGCTTCCCATGCAAAAGGAATATCCGGAAAGGATACCGGAAAGAATAAAAGACGTTTCAACAAGTATCACATTACCCTTATAATATTTGTCGTTGTCATCTTGTTTGTGGGAGACAATACCTTGTTTCATCGTTACCAATACGACACAAGAATCCGGGAACTTCAATCGGAGATACAATCTTACAGACAAAAGATTGAAACAACCCAGGCAAAACTCAACAGCCTCCAACTGGATAACGAAAGTTTGGAACGCTATGCCCGTGAACAGTATTTAATGACAAAACCCGACGAAGAGTTATATATCATCACCCCTTAGTTTACTTTCGGAATTTATTCAAAAACATACTTCAAACGTGAACGAAAAAATCAAAAATTATCTTTTTTACGCCTCCGGTATTGCATTGGTTGCAGCCGCTGTACTGTATGCTACCCAATGGGAATATGCATCCTATCTGTATGCCGTAGCATCTGCCGGCGTTGCGCTATATTACCTGACAACGCCCTACAGAGGTGAGAATAAACGTATCCGGCGTTTGCACGGTTACATGGTATTTGCCGGTCTATTACTCGTTGCCTCCTCTTTTTTTATGTTCAGGAAAGAACAGACATGGCTACTGTGCCTGCTCATATCGGCAGCGCTTCAACTGTATGTAGTCATTGTTCGGAAAGAATAGGCAGAAAGAACAGGCTATTATCGAATTATCGCTTGATGCACATTGCCCGATTCAAGGCAACCACCGCTTGGGCATAATGTTCCCGTGCAATCACAAACTGCATATTCACTTGACGCAGGGATTGTCCGAAACATTCGATATTGATGCCGTTATCGCTCAAAGACTTAGCCGCTGCGGTCAAAAATCCGGGATAAGCAATATTGGTACCCATGACACACACGATGGCTACCGGTTTTACCGTTACCTGGTAAAATTTAGAAGCTAACTCCTCGATCATGTTCGCCGTATTGGCATTATCCCAAACAAGCATCGTGATACTGTTGGCATTGGTCGATTTCAGGATATAACTGATATTGTACCTTTGCAATACCTGCATGATTCGCAAGTCATAACCGACTTCTCCAACCATCATCGGGTCGTGGACTTCAAAGGCAATGACCTTGTCAGTCCCCGAAACAATCTCGATTTTAGGCTCCGGCGAGACATAGTTCCGGGAAATCAAAGTGCCCGGATGATTGGGCTCAAACGTGTTTTTAATACGGATATTGATCCCCTGCAATTCCAGCGGTTTGGCAGCTTTCGGGTGAATGGCTTCCATGCCTATATCGGCCAACTGATCGGCAATAATAAAATTCGTATTTCCTACGGGGATAGAGTTTTCCACACCCACCAGTTTAGGATCTGCACTGGAAAGATGATATTCTTTATGGATAATCGCCTCATCGGCTTTCACATCTACGGCGATTTTGCAGAAGGTCACTTCCGAATATCCCCGGTCGAAAGCACGCATAATGCCTTCCGTCCCTTTCGTGTAACCGGTTGCTATGCAAAGCGTCCTGGAAAAATCTATATCTTTGAAAGCTTTATGAATACGTTGGTCGATAGTCAGCGATTCGCTATCGTTGAAACCGCAGAGGTCGATAAATGTGGCGTTGATGCCACAGTTGTTCAGAATATTCACCGAGTTCCAGGTAGAATGAGCTTCGCCTAAGGAAGCCAATATTTCACGAGCGGCCAGGTATATATTGCTTCTTTCCACATAACCGGACGAAATAACTTGGCGCATGGAATGTAGATAGGTCTTTGCCTGCTTCATCCGGTGAGACAAAAACGCTTGCGCTTCGTTCAGATCCAGACCGATGGCTTCGAATCCCTTGTTAATATCCAATAGTTTCAAGTACAATTCGTCTAAGGCAACAACATAGTCGTCGTTGTTCAGGAATCGGGCATAAACACCCGGTTCTCCGGTCTTTTTATGTTCCAGCAACCAGTTCGTTACGTTATTATAGGCCGAGACGACAAAAATGCGGTTATACATATTTTCCGGCGCCCGCCCGCCTTTGATAATGTTTTCAAGACAATCTCCAAACTGCGACATGGAAGTGCCGCCGATTTTCTCTACTGTAAGCATGTTTCTTGTTTATGTAAATTCGGCGGCAAATGTACATGAATTTTTTGTAATTTACACAATAAAACAGGATACATCTTATTTCCAGGGTGCATTTCAAATTGTAGTTACTCTCCGGTTTTTCTTCAAACTCGGATCAGCGTAGCGTCTTCGCCATGTCATCAAGTAAGGATTCTAAGAGTTGGCAGCCCGAAAGGACTAAATTTTCATAACCGCGGGTCAACGACCTGAGGGAAGGATGTATCTCAAGCGACTGTCTTTTAGACAGCACTGAAAGTCGACGTCTATCCCGCAGGTCACAGACCTGCGGTTATGGAAATCCGGCTTTTCAAGCCCTTTTTCAGTTTTTCAACTTTTCAGTTTGTGGATTTCAGTCAACGGCAAGCCGGTCAATTCACTGACGTCCTCCGGCGACATGCCTTTTTTCAATGCATTAATGGCAATTTCTTTGCGACCTTTTGTAAAACCTTCTTCGAGGCCTTCTTTGCGACCTTTTGTCATACCTTCTTCGAGTCCTTCCACACGTCCTTCTTCACGACCTTTTGCCAGACCTTCTTCCAGACCTTCGTCTCTCGAACCGGACAGCAGGCTGCGTTCATCCAGCACCTCCATTTTTATCTTGTCGTAGGTAAGGAGCTGACTTTTGTTGTAGGCGATTACTTCCGAATAATGCATGGCTTCACGGATATTTTCGTCGGACAGCAGTTCGGGAGGCGCTACTTC
>JAISFI010000049.1 GCA_031263685.1 Dysgonamonadaceae bacterium
TCCGGTAACAAAAACCTCTATATTTTGATGTAAGTCGATGTCAATTAGCGTACTTGAAAACTCTTATCAATCAGCTTTTTAGCTGTAAATTATTTGGTATTAGATAGTTATCCGTGATCCGGTTGGGATTCGAACCCAAGACCCACAGCTTAGAAGGCTGTTGCTCTATCCAACTGAGCTACCGGACCATCCTCTTTTTTGCGCGTGCAAAGGTAAATATTTACGCGATAAATGCAAAGAAATTGCTACGAATATTTACCTTTGCATCCAAAATTATTAACAAATGCCAGCAATATCGATTCGTGGGCAGGAAATGCCTGCATCGCCTATCCGGAAATTAGTGCACCTCAGCGATTCGGCTAAATCCAGAGGGCTGAAAGTGTATCACCTGAATATCGGACAACCGGATCTTCCGACTCCTCAAGTAGCTATTGATGCTATCCGAAATATCGACCGGGAAATATTGGAATATAGTCCGAGCGATGGCTATAGAAGTTACCGGGAAAAATTAGTCGGCTATTACGCCAAATATAAAATCAACCTCGGCCCCGACGACATTATCATAACCACCGGCGGATCGGAAGCCGTACTGTACGCTTTTCTGGCCTGTTTGAATCCCGGAGATGAGATTATCGTACCCGAACCGGCGTATGCCAACTACATCTCTTTTGCCATCTCGGCGGGCGCAGTTATCCGTTCTGTATCTTCTTCCATAGACAGCGGGTTTGCACTGCCTCCGGTAGAAGATTTTGAAAAACTGATCAATAAACGTACAAAGGCAATTATGATCTGTAATCCGAACAATCCGACTGGTTATTTATACTCGCGTACGGAAATGAATCAGATACGGCATTTGGTGGAAAAATACGACCTGTATCTTTTTTCCGATGAAGTGTACCGGGAATTTATCTATACCGGATCGCCGTACATTTCGGCATGTCATCTGGTCGGCATCGAAAACAATGTGGTACTCATCGACTCTGTTTCTAAAAGATTCAGCGAATGTGGCATCCGGATAGGCGCTTTGATTACCCAAAATAAAGCGCTGAGAGAGACGGTGATGAAACTGTGTCAAGCCCGGTTAAGTCCCCCGCTCATTGGGCAGATTGCTGCCGAAGCGGCTCTCAGCGCTCCGGAAGAATACAGTCAGGACGTTTATGAAGAATATTTAAAGCGTCGCAATTTTTTGGTCGACAGTCTCAATAAGATTCCCGGCGTTTATTCCCCGATACCGATGGGCGCTTTTTATACGGTAGCCAGTCTTCCGGTGAAAGATGCCGAAGCCTTTTGCGCCTGGTGTCTGTCCGATTTCGAATACGAAGGACAAACAATTTTCATGGCTCCCGCCTCCGGCTTTTATATCACCCCCGGCAAAGGTAAAAACGAAGTTCGCTTAGCTTACGTGCTGAAAAAAGAAGATTTGGCCAATGCCATGATTGTACTGGAGAAAGCATTGGAAGAATACAAAAAAAATGAATGATGACGCACAATGCTTATTTTATCTCGGCTAATACTTATCTCGCATGTTAGACTCATTTGTTGCCAAACGGATACTCAATGATCCCGGAGAAAAGAAAGTTTCTCCGCCGGCCATTCGTTTGGCAATCATTGGAATGGCATTGGGATTGGCGATAATGATCCTGTCCGTTGCCATTGTAGTAGGATTCAAACGGGAGGTGAGCAGCAAAATTGTCGGGTTTGGCTCCCACGTGCAGATTACTAATTATGACAGCAATGCTTCTTACGAGATGCGACCGATTGCGGTTGACGACAGTTTATTGTCAACCATTCGGCAGATTCCCGGCGTGCAGCATGTAGAGCGCTTTGCCACCAAACCCTGTATTATCAAAACCGACGAAAGTTTTCAAGGTGTCGTCTTGAAAGGGGTAGATGAAGGCTATTCCTGGTATTTTTTTCGTCAGCACATCCAGGAAGGCAACGTCTTGAATATCCAGGCCGATGAAGTTTCCACAGACATCCTTATTTCCCGCCATCTGGCCGACAAGTTACAGTTGAAAAACGGAGATGCAGTCCTCACCTATTTCATCCAGGACAACGTGAGAACCCGAAAATTCAATATTGCCGGCATTTATCAAACGAACTTCTCGGAGTTTGACCAGCTATTTGTATTGGCCGACATCAAGCAAATCAAACGCCTGAACCGCTGGGAGGAAGATATGGTAAGCGGCATCGAAATACTGACCAACGACTTCAACCGCTTAGATGCAATGACGGACACAATCTTCGACGCCTGCGCATACCGGAAAGACCGCCTGGAAAACATTTACTACGTCCGCTCTATCAAGCAATTAAATCCGCAAATTTTTTCATGGCTGGACATTTTGGATACGAATGTCGTTATTATCCTCATACTGATGCTGGCTGTGGCTGGCTTTACCATGATTTCCGGTTTGTTGATCATCATACTGGAACGGACAAATATGATTGGTATCCTGAAAGCAATGGGAGCGAATAACACGGTTATACGGAAGATTTTCCTCCGGGTTTCTTTCTATCTTATCCTGAAAGGTTTGTTTTGGGGAAATTTGATAGCAATAGCTATCTGCCTGATACAACAACATCTAAAGATATTCAGGTTAAATCCGGAAGAATATTATCTGTCGTATGTACCTGTCGAACTGAACATTTGGAATTTGGTGCTGTTAAACGCCGGAACGTTGCTGGTTTCCATGCTGATGCTGGTAGCGCCTTCTTATATTATTGCACATATATCGCCGGTTAAAACGATTAGGTTTGAATGAGTTGTAGTGAATAAAACAGAAAAAACAGAAAAGAAACAGAAATAAGATATGATTATCGAAATTTTACCTTAAATTTGCGGCATAAATCGTCTAAATGTCTAAATGAATTGAAAATCAGTCTACTACCTGCCATTTTAGTGGCCATTGCTGCTTCTTGCTCGCCCGGAGATTCGGATTCTATTTCGACCTGTACGGTTTCCCGTTGCGACTTCGAAAATTCTCTTTATGTCGATGGGTACGTCGAACCGGCTCAATCGACCACAATCAGTTGTCCTCCTTACGTCGAAGGTATCATCGGCTTTCTGGTCGAAGATGGCGTTTTCGTTCAAGCTGGAGACTTGCTGGCTATCATCGAAGTTCCTGAGATTCAGACTTCATACGACGAGCTAAAATCAAATTTGGAAGATGCTCAAGCCGGACTGCACAAGACACAGGCCGACCTCAACCTGCAATACGCTCTGCTGGAAGCACAAGTTAAAAACAACGAAGCCGAAACACAAATTGCCTTACTCGATTCTCTGCAACTGAAATACGCCACGCCGAACCAAGTTCGAATCAAAGAGCTGGAAATGGAAATGGTGACAATTAATAAAGCCCGCTTCACAAAAAAACTCCAATCGCTCAACATCATCCGGCAATCGGAAATAAAGGCAAAAGAGCTGAAAGTTCAACAGTGGGAAAATCGCCTCCGTTCCGGGAAAGAGAAATTGAATTCCCTGACCATTAAGGCGCCCCGCGACGGGTTAGCACTCCGGTCGGTCTTCCGGCCTACCAGAAAGAAACTGCAAGTTGGCGATCCGGCCTGGCATTTGATGCCGTTGGTCGATCTTCCGGAACTTACGGCAATGAAAGTAAAGATAGAAGCGCCCGAAATGGATTACAAATACATCAACCTGGAAGATTCGGTGATTTTCTCTTTCGATGCCCTGCCGGGAAAAACCGCCTTTGGAAAGATACGAATGAAATCGCCCGTTGGCCAGCCATACAAAGAAGGCTCGAAAGTAAAATTCTTTGACATAGAAGCGTCCATAGACAGCGCGCAGGTATTGCCCGACCCCGGATTTACAGCCTCTTGCCGCATTTTGCTGAAACAGGTGAAAGACACGCTGGTCGTTCCACAAGTAGCAATCTTTGGAGAAGACTCGATGAAAGTAGTCTTTGTAAAGCAACAAAACGGATTTGAAATGCGTCAGGTTGCTCTCGGATTTACTTCGCCCAAAGAGGCGATTATTTCTGCCGGCTTGCAGGGCGACGAACAAATCGCCCTTGTTCGTCCCCCGGAAGGAAGCATACGGAAAAAAATCCTGCTTCCGCCGCCTCCCGATTCGATCAAGATAAATACAAATGAACAAAAATATGAAGAATAATCTTTGGATCGCGTTCCTGCTGCTGCTGGCGTTCGGCGCCTGCAAGAAAAAAGAAACCGGACAAATCCCGATTGGAACTGTTGTCCGGGGCACATTCTATGTCGACCTCTATGAAGAGGGAGAGATCGAAGCCATCCGCTCCATCAACATCTCGTCGCCTACCATTTCGTGGCGGTACGGAAACATGAAGATTGCCCAGATCGTCAAGGACGGACAGGAAGTAAACGCGGGCGATACGCTGATTGTTTTCGACCCGTCGGAAGTCCAAAAAGGAATTGTGGAAGCCGAAGGATACCTGGAAATAAGCCAGGCAGAACTTGAACGCCTCACCGCTCAACACGAGTCCGACCTCGAAGAGCTAAAAGCCGACTACGAAGTTGCCCGTATTTCGCAGGAAATATCCAACATTCGCTTCGAATCGGCAGGCTATGAATCGGACGTCAAGAAAAAAGAAATCCAGTTGAATCTGGAAAAAGCCGGCATCGCCCTCGATAAAGCTAAGGAACAAATCGAAAACCGGATTAAAATACAGAAAGAAGAAATCAAGCAGAAAAACCTTACCATCACCCAAAACAAATCCCGCTTGCACGAAGCCAACGAAACGCTGCGCAGGATGTTCGTGATAACGCCGGCTCCCGGAATAGCCATCATCAGCAAAAGCTGGAGCAGTGGAAACAAGTTTCAGGTGGGCGACCAGTGCTGGTCGGGCTTCCCAATCATACAGCTTCCCGACTTAACCGCCCTGAAAGCCACGGTAAAAATCAACGAAGTAGATATCTCCAAGATCAAGAAAGGATTGGAGGTAGAAATCAAACCCGACGCTTTTTCCGACAGTATTTTCGACGGAACGGTAAGCTCCGTGGCAAACCTGGCCATCAATAAGGACGCCTCCTCCAAGCTGAAAGTCTTCCCCGTCGAAATAGTCATAAAAGGAACAAATCCGAAACTCCTGCCCGGACTGACGGTGAGTTGCCGAATCATCGTCGACAAAATCGACAGCGTGCTCTATATCCCGATAGAAGCAGTACATCAGGAAGGCGACAAATATGTCGTTTACAGGAAATCGGCCGGCGGATACAGTCCGGTAGAAATAGAACGAGGACTTAGCAATGCCGATTTTACAGTGGTCACCGCCGGACTGGACGAAAACGATGAAGTCGCCCTCCTCAACCCGTTTGCCACCGGCGAAAAGAACACGGAAGAAAAGAAAACGGAAACCTTTTTAAAGGAATGAGACGATGAAACGATGCTATCCGATACATCCCGCCCAACTGCTGCTACTGTTCCTGCTCGCCGTTTCCTGCGCCCGGCCTGACGGAGAAGATACGCTAAGCGAAACAAAAGAAAGAAACATTGTCGAAACCGGCGAACTGGCAGCTATTCGCAACCATTCGTTTGTTTTGCGCCGCTACGGACGCCAATGGTATGAAATGCGCGTCATCGGCCTGCTGGAACACGGAGCAATGGTACAGCCCGGCGATTCGATTATTCAACTCGACCCCACCGACGTGAAGCGCTACATCATTGACCGGGAAAGCAACCTGGAAACGGAAATAGCCAACCTCGAAAAACTGCTCGTTGACCAGGACAATCATATCAATGAACTGACGAGCAACATGAAAAACGAAACGGCGACTTTCAACCTGAAAAAGATAGAACTGGAATCTTCGCGCTTTGAAACCGAGCGCCTGCGTAAAATCAAGGAACTGGAATTTGAACAGGCAAAGATTGCCCTGGCCAAAGAGAAAAGGAAACTTGAACTGAACAGGATTATCAACGAAAACAACCTGAAAATTCAGCAAATAAGAGTCCGGCAAATAAAAAACGAAATAGAAAACGCCTATAAAATCCTGCCGCAACTTACGCTGCGCGCTCCGGTTTCGGGCATCTTCCAGATAGCTCTTAACTGGCGGACAGGCTATTTATTGAAAATTGGCGACAATATTTACGCTGGCAACAATTTAGCGAACGTTCCCGAACTTGCCCACATGAAAGTGAACACCTGCATCAACGAAGCCGATTTCCTGAAAATAAGTCCCGGTCAGAAAACGGCCATTCGCCTGGATGCGCTCTCCGATGTGGTTTTTGACGGAGAAGTAAGCTACATCGGGAAACTGTGCCACCTGCGGGATTACAATAAAAAAACGCGACAGAAAGTCTTCGACGTAGAAGTCCGCATGTTAACGTCCGACCCGCGCCTGAAACCCGGAATGACCGTAAGCTGTGAATACTTAAATAACTGATCGTATGCAACTTGAAGAAAACATCCACCTGGCCATCCATGGATTGACCGACCATAAATTCCGCTCCTTCCTCACCATGCTGGGCATTATTTTCGGCGTCGCATCGGTAATTGCCATGCTGTCGATAGGCGAAGGAGCGAAACGCGAAGCCATTGCCAAATATCAGGATTTGGGCGTAAACAATATCATTGTCCGGGAAAAAAAACTCTCCGACGAAGAGCTGGAAGAAGTACGCGCCAAATTCTCGCAGGGACTTTCCATGCAGGACGCCAGCGTAATCAAGGAAATCGTTCCGGGCGTGGAACGCATTGCCTCGCAGGCAGAAATCAGCACCGACGTCAAGTTTGCCGATAAATCCGTCAAATCGACCGTCATCGGCATCACTCCCGACTTTACGGAGATGATGAACTACCGCCTGCAACGCGGAGATTTTATCCGGGAAAACCACTGCACGCAACGCATGAAAGTCTGCATGTTGGGCGCTGGCGTCGCCGCCAGCCTCTACCAGCAGGAAGACCCCATCGGGAAGATGGTTAAGATAGAAGATCAGTGGCTGGAAGTGATTGGCGTACTGGCATCCAAAACGCTTTTCACCGAAACCGTTGGCGAGCTGGCGGCGCGCGATTTGAACACGGATGTTTACGTGCCCCTCACGACCTTCCTGAGCCGCTTTAGCCGGGAAAACATCCTGGCCGGCGAAATTCAGCAAATCACCGTTCGGGTAGACCAGTCGGGGAAACTGCCCGAAGTCGCGAAACTGATGAACGAAATCCTGAAAAGACATCATTTCAACAACGAAGACTACAGCATCATCATCCCCTACGAACTGCTGAAGCAGGAAGAAAAGGAACGGCAAATCTACAACTTCCTGCTGGGTGCAATTGCCGCCATTTCGCTGATTGTGGGCGGAATCGGAATCATGAACATTATGCTCGCCACCGTCATGGAACGCACGCGCGAGATAGGCATCCGCCGGGCAATAGGCGCACGCAAGGCCGACATTATGAGCCAGTTTGTGACGGAAGCCGTTGCCATCAGCATCACCGGCGGCATCATTGGCGTTCTGCTGGGCGTAGGGCTGTCGCTGTCGGTTTCGCTCTTTACGGATGTAAGCACCTATATCCGCCCCTATTCCATCCTGATTGCATTTGCTTTTTCGGTCATTGTTGGCATCAGTTTCGGCTATCTGCCGGCGAAGAACGCCGCGAACCTGAAACCGGTCGATTCCATCCGTTACGAATAAAAGATACGCACCATGCTGATAGAAATTACCCATCTGATAAAAAACTATTCCATCGGGAACATCGAGATTCCCGCCCTGCAAGACATAAACCTGAGGATAGACGGCAACGAATATGTCGCGATTATGGGTCCTTCGGGGTCGGGAAAATCGACGCTGATGAATATCCTGGGTTGTTTGGATACGCCTTCCGGCGGGCATTATTACTTCAGGGATGTGGATGTCAGTACGCTGGACGACGACGCGCTGTCGGCAATGCGAAACCGTGAAATCGGATTCATCTTCCAAAACTTCAATCTCCTGCCCCGCCTCACTGCCCTGCAAAACGTGGAACTGCCGCTCGTTTATTCGGGAACATCTGCCGGCGAACGGAAACAGCGCGCCTTGAAGGCGCTGGAAAGGGTGAAGCTGGCCGACCGCGTGGGACACAAACCGAGCGAACTGAGCGGCGGACAGCGGCAACGGGTAGCCATCGCCCGGGCGCTCGTAACCCGCCCCGGCATTCTGCTGGCCGACGAGCCTACCGGCGCGCTCGACTCCAGGACGGGCGAAGACATCATGCGCCTCTTCCACGAACTGCATCGGGAGGGAAACACGATTATCCTCATTACCCACGAACAGGAAATTGCCAACTATGCCGACCGGAATATTTACATCAAGGATGGAAAAATCCACTCCGACCATCCGAATACAAATAAAACGCAACCGCTATAAATTATTTGACATGAAGAAAAGAGCGCTCCTGATAATGGCCGCCGCCGTGAGCCTTTTGCCGGTGAAAGCAGAAACCTACAACCTCACGCTGGACGAAAGCATTGAGATTGCTAAGGAAAAAAGCTACCGGATGCTGACGCTGACGCAGGAACTGAACATCGCCCGATACAACCTCCAGTCGGCCACCAGTCGCCTGAAGACGCACATCAACATGAACCTCTCCCTGCCGTCATATACCGAAACCGTTCGCCAGAAAGCCGACAGCACCGGCGTTTTCTTTTCCGTCCGTGAACTGACTTATTCGAGTGGACTGACGGTTAACCAGCCCTTGCCAACGGACGGCAATATTTTTATTCAAAGCGGACTGTCCAGTTTCCGGGATTACTACAACGGAACGCGATCCGCCAATCTCAGCACCCGCCTGGGCTTTCGCCAGCCGATTGATGCTTTTTACGGATACAACGCCATCCGCTCGACGCTCAAAAGCGCTCAACTGGCCTACGAACAGTCGAATAAATCGCTGAAGAGGGAAGAGCTAAATCTGGTGTACGACGTGAGCAGTTCTTACTACAATTTGCTTTCCCTGCAAAAGCGGGCAGAAATCGCCCAACTGGATTTGGTTCGGCAGGCGGAGGCTTTCGAAATCTCCCGAAACAAATACGAAGCCGGACTTATCCGCGAAGTAGATGCCCTGCAAATGGAAGTCGACCTGGCGGAAGCACAAAGCAATTACGACATGGCCGTTCTATCTCACAGCTCTTCCACAAATCAATTCAAATCATTGCTGGGAATCCAACTGACCGACAGCGTTACGCTGAGCAGCCGCCTGGATTACCGCACCATCATCGTCGACCCGGAAAAAGCCGTGCAACTGGCGCTGGCCAACCGGCTGGAAATTCGCGAGCGGGAAATACAGATAGACCTGCAACGACTGGAAATAAAGCGGCAAAGGGCTGCCGGAATGATTCGGGGAAACGTCGAGGCGTATTTTGAGAAAGTAGGAACCGCGTCGTCGTCCACGAATCTGGACATTCTCAACTCCGTCAACAATTCCTGGAACAACCTCACCAACCGTCCCAATAACTACGGCATTGGCTTCACCCTCTCCATCCCCATCCTCGACTGGGGCGAAAACCGCGCGCTGGTACGATCGGCCAAAGCACGCCTCGGAGCATATACGCTCCAGAAAGAACAGGTGGAACGGGACATCGAAACGGAAGTCCGCAACCTGGCTTCCGGCATCAACAGCCATCTGAAGCGGCTGCAACTGCTGGAAAAGAATGTAGCGGTGGCCGAAAAAAGCTTTGAAATAACGCTGCAGCGTTTTTCGGACGGCGACATCGACAGCCAGTCGCTCGCCCTGGAACGTAACCGCCTGAATACGGCCTACACGTCTCATCTGAGCGCTTACATCAACTATCAACTGGCGCTGGCCGACTTGATGCGGAAGACTTTCTATGATTTCAGAAACGATGCAGTGGTCGAGTAAAACATCCGCAACGGGCGGCCGCGCAGTGGAGTTTTCGCCCGACGTTTCCGGCAGGAACTGCTTTGCTTTCTTGCGGCTGTTGCTGGCATTCTCGATCTTCTTTTCACATTTCGGAACGTTGACGGGCGAAAAACTGTTCTACTGGCCTATATCCGGCACCATGCGGGTTTCCGGCTTTTTCGTTATCAGCGGCTTTTTAATTATGAGGAGTTATTACAGGAGCGCCAATTTGCTGGATTACACGAAAAAAAGGATGCGAAGAATTTTGCCCGCCTACGTGCTGGTTATCTTCATCTGTGCGTTTTCACTCATCGCGGTCAGTTCGCTTTCCTGCCGGGAATATTTTACGTCGACCGCTTTTTACAGATACCTGGCGGCGAACCTGGCTTTTATGAATTTCATACAGCCCACGCTGCCCGGCGTGTTTTCCGGCAACCTGTATCCCTTCGTCAACGGCTCGCTCTGGACACTGAAGGTAGAGATAATGCTCTATGTCTTCGTTCCGCTGCTGGCACTGTTCCTGAAGCGCAGGCCTGTTTTCGTTTTCGTTGGCCTCTATATTCTTTCCTTTGTATTCAGCCTTTACATGAGTTATCTTCACGATACTTCCGGAAAACACATTTATGCACTGTTACAGAGACAGTTTTTAGGCCAAATCCGTTTTTTTATTTCGGGAGTGATTTTGCTGTTTTACTTCGATTTTTTTAAGAGGCAGATAAAATGGATCCTGCCCACTGCCGCATTTTTTTTCCTTTTACGGTACTTTATCCAGAATACGTGGATTAATTTTGTTTATCCGATGTCATTGGGCGTCGTACTTATCGCTTTCGTCTATTATTTCAAAAAGCTGGCGTTTATTTCCCGATACGGAGATTTTTCATACGGACTCTTTTTATTTCATTTCCCGGTTATCCAGCTATTTGTTCATTTTGGCTGGCTGAAAGAGCATCCCGCGCTTTTGTTCGTGGTTTGCTTCATCATCATATTATTCCTCTCTTACCTGTCGTGGCATTTACTGGAAAAACGGATGCTGAAGAGAAATTCACGACCTTCCGTAACCGGCACCCGGAACGGATGCAATCCCGGCAGCCCGGTATGAAACGACGTGAGAAGCAACATCGTGTATAATATAATTGAAAAGTAGTCCACTTATTACTTGAAAAGTATACCACTAAGAGTCTCGACTAAGAAATGTCAAAGATATTTATTTCTCATTAGATTGCAACATTTTTTTAGTTTCTTTAACTCTATAAGACTGTCCATTCATATTAATAAGACAGGCTTTATGTGTGAGTCTGTCTACCATTGCAGCTACGAGTACTTTATCTTTGACTATTTCGCCCCACCTGTCAAAGGCGAGGTTTGTAGTAATGATTGTGGATTTTTTCCCAGCCCTGAGCGATAGATGATAAAACAACAGTTCTCCACTTTCCTTATCGCAACTTACATATCCGAACTCGTCGCAGATGACCATATCATACCTTTGAAAGCGCATTTCAAGCTGTCGTAGACTTTTTTGCGAGCGGGATTCCCTGATTTGTGTAAGCAGTCGCGGAACAGATGTAAAAAAGACTGTATAGCCTTCCAGACAGGCTTTAATACCGAGTCCTATGGACATATGTGTCTTCCCTGTTCCCGGGTTCCCG
>JAISFI010000298.1 GCA_031263685.1 Dysgonamonadaceae bacterium
AAAGTATTCTGGATGACACCTTAGCGCTGTCTATTCCTTCACGCTATCTATTATGGCATTATCGAAGCAAGCATGAAAGCCTGATCGCATTCAGCAATTCGGAATATTACGATAACAAATTGCTTACTTTCCCTTCGCCGGATAATATAGAGTCCAAAGTCCGGTTAGTCCGGGTTAATGGGTTTTATGACAAAGGAAAAACACGGCAGAACCGGCAGGAAGCCGAAGCAGTAGTAAAAGACATTGAAAAGAGGCTATCCGACGAGGTGTTGAGGAAAAGAAGCATCGGTGTCGTCACGTTTAGTTCAGTTCAACAAATTTTGATAGAGGACCTACTTTCTGACTTATTTGTTTCCAGACCTGATTTGGAAGAGATTGCCTTGAACAATGAAGAACCTTTATTTATTAAAAACCTGGAAAATGTTCAAGGGGATGAACGGGATATTATCCTGTTTTCTGTTGGGTATGGATCCGATTCGGAAGGCCGGGTAAGTATGAATTTCGGACCGTTAAACCGTGTCGGTGGAGAACGCCGTTTGAACGTGGCCGTTTCCCGTGCACGATATGAAATGACAATCTTCTCAACTTTGCGTTCCGATCAAATCGATCTGAATAAGACATCCGCCGTTGGTGTTGCCGGGTTAAAACGTTTCCTGGAATACGCGGAAAAAGGAGAGCGCATCCATTTGGAAAGACAAATAGAGACTACGGAAAAAGCCTCTGTAGAAGATCTTATCGCTAAAAAAATAAGAGAACTGGGATATGATGTCCATACCCATGTCGGGGCTTCTGGATATAAGATTGACATTGCTATTGTAGATGATAAAAATTCGGGGAAGTATCTTTTAGGTATCATCTGTGACGGAGAAAATTACAGGCGTACCAAAACGACAAGAGACAGGGAAGTTGTTCAAAGCAGTGTCTTACGGATGTTAGGCTGGAACATCTGCCGCGTCTGGACGCTTGATTGGTGGGAAAACCCGTCGGAAGTGATCCAATCAATTAAGGAAGCGATTGAACGTGCAAAAAGCAAGATGCCCGAACCACTAATTGAAAAAGGATCCATTGAAAGCTTCGCAGCAAGTATGTCGGATGAGGTTGTAGCTGAAACAACAGGGGGCATCGGCGAGATGAATCAAGAGACAAAAGAAGGTGGCCAGGAATCTTATCAGTATGCTTTCCTGCCTATGACAACATTCCCGGCGGAGGACTTTCTTTCCTATGAGAATGCAAACTATATCATCCAACAAATTAATCAGGTTATAGAGGTCGAAGCTCCGATAAGCCGCTCTTTGCTTTGTAAGCGTGTTCTTTCATCTTGGAATATTTCCCGGTTAGGTTCCCGGATCAATACTTATTTTGATACACTATTCAACAGGATTCAAGGAGTTCGAAAAACGGAAGGAGACTTTGCTTCCTTCTGGAAAAGTGAAGAACAGATGAATGCATATATAACTTTCCGTCCAATATCTGATCGTGTAGCACTCGATTTACCTCCTGCAGAAGTAGCAAATGGTATAAAACATATATTAGAATCTCAGATTAGCTTACCAGCCAAAGATCTATCACGTGTAACGGCTCAGCTTTTCGGCTTTGCCAGAACCGGCAATAATGTTGATACTGCAATGTATCAAGGAATGCGGGAAGCTGTCAAACGAGGGTATATAAAAGTAGAAAATGGAAGGGCGACTATTTTGTGAGATTGGTAAGCCTTCAGTAAATCCCATTGGAAAACCATCACGATGTCGGCTCACCTGCAAACCCTTGTGTTTTTTAATTAGCTGAAAATCATTTGCCGATATGAGATTTCTTTACGATTGCTTAGTTGTTTTCTGTTTCCGACATATGTCGGAAATATTATTGACATATGTCGGAAGAATTTTTGACATATGTCAAAAATATTAACGACATATGTCGGCAAACAAATTGTTGTAAACGGTTTTCAAAGATCAGGTAAATGATTTGCTTAAAACACCGTTGTCAATCCTTAACGACCGGATGGTGTAGCCACCATCCTTCTGCAACCTTTATTGTTCTCTTTTTTTACTCCATTTATGGAATTTACAAATAAATAGGCTCTATATAGTAAAGATAAAAATTGAAAAAGCCTATGTGTACTCATTATCTGAAAATCGCTTTCCGCAATATGTGGAAATACAGAGCGCAATCGTTTACTGCTGTTTTCGGGCTGGCGTTCGGGCTGGCCTGCTTTGTGCCGGCGCTCTACTGGATGCGTTACGAAACGTCGTACGATCGTTTCTATCCCGGCGCCGGACAAATTTATCGTGTCTATGCCATGGAAAAACAATCGGGCAAGGTGAACGAAGGCGTACCGGGAATTCTGAAAAAGGAACTACAGAAACAGTTCCCGGCCGTGGAAACTGCTACCGTTTTCTTAACCAATTATGAGAATTGCCGTACGGAACAGACATCGCACATCCGGCTACAGATGCTTTATACTGACAGCGCTTTCTTCAGTGTTTTCCCGCAGCAGTTTGTCAGCGGCAATGCCAGCCAGCCTTTGCAAATTATGAACAACGTGGTCCTTACGGAGACAACCGCCATACGTTTGTTCGGTGATGTGGAAAAAGCCATCGGGCAGCAGGTACAAACAACCATGGCCGCTTCATATCCCCCTTACACCGTTACAGCCGTAGTAAAAGACCCGCCGCCCAACACCAACCTGCCGTTTGATGCCATCATTTTCCACGATATGATACTATCTTTTACCGAATTACCGGAGGATATACAGTGGAATATCTTTGTCGTAAGTCTGTATGCGAAGATTCATCCCCACACAGACGCCGGTGAATTTGCCGGGCAACTGCGTGACTTTACTTCCCGAATAAATGCAAACGCCGATATTGAGTTGCGGATGTTGCCTGTAAATGACGTTCGTCACGGGCTAAACGCCGATGTACCCTTTACGCTGAACTTCATACGATTGTTCGTTGCCGCCGGAATACTGTTATTGTTCAGTGCCTTGTTTAACTTTCTGAACCTGTACCTCGACCTTTTCCGCCAGCGTAACCGTGAGTGGCGGCAGCGGGCGGTGCATGGGGCCTCGGGAGGGCAACTCGTCCGGCAAATGCGGTTCGAGTTGGCTTGCGCTATCCTTCCGGCGCTGGTATTTGCCGGTCTTTTTATCGTCTGTACCCGTCCTGCATTTTCCGGATTGCTGGATATTGAAATAGA
>JAISFI010000426.1 GCA_031263685.1 Dysgonamonadaceae bacterium
GATTTTAACCAAGTAGCCTGAAACCGTTCCGGATTCAGGCTACGATATTCATTTCACAATTTCCAAGTTATAGCGGAAATAAGGGGAGATTTGTATGCGATTTTTGGATAGTTTCTCTACAAAAGAATAATTTTCTGCAGTAATTCTTCCCCTCCCAATAACTCCTGTTCTCCCGTCGCCATCCTCTTCAAAGTTATTTTTCCTTCGTTGATCTCATTTTCGCCGGCAATAGCCACGTATGGGATCTGTTTGGCATTGGCGTAGCTCATTTGTTTGTTCATTTTGGAAGCTTCCGGATAGATTTCGGAGCGGATGCCCTGTTCTCTCAGTTTTCTGATTATCGGAAGGATATAATCCTCTTCTTTGGAGCCGAAATTGACAAACAACACTTGTGTTTTGCAGATGGATTCTTCCGGATACAGTGCCAATTGATTCAAAACATCAAAAATACGATCTGCACCGAAAGAGATTCCCACTCCGGAAATGTCCGGCCAGCCGAATACTCCCGTCAGGTTGTCGTAACGTCCTCCACCGGTGATGCTTCCTATCTGCACGTCCAGCGCTTTTACTTCAAAGATAGCGCCGGTGTAATAATTCAGTCCGCGAGCCAGTGTAAGATCCAGTTCCAGGGCGTTGTTTATTCCTAAAACATCTATCTTGTTGAAGATAAATTCCAGTTCTTCCACCCCTTTCAGGCCTGTTTCGGAATGACCGGTTGCTGATTGGGTGGGGCTACCGGTAAATATCTGTTTCAATGTTGCCAGTTTTTCCCGGTTACTTCCGGTCAGCATGATAATCGGTTGCAACTGTTCGATCGCCTGCGACGGGATGCCTTTGGAAGACAATTCCGCATTGACATTTTCCAGTCCTATTTTGTCCAGTTTATCGATGGCGACGGTGATGTCTGTAATCTTTTCCTGTTCTCCGATAATTTCTGCAATTCCACTCAAAATCTTCCGGTTATTCATTCGAATACTCACCCGGATACCGAAGCGACGAAAAACTTCATCCATCATCTGAATCAATTCGACCTCGTTCAATAGCGAGTTGGAGCCGATCACATCTGCGTCGCACTGGAAAAATTCCCGGTAACGGCCTTTCTGCGGACGATCGGCACGCCATACCGGTTGTATCTGAAAACGTTTGAACGGAAAAGTCAGCTCATTGCGATGCATCGCCACATAACGCGCAAATGGCACCGTGAGATCATAACGAAGCCCTTTTTCACAGATTTGCGAGGTCAAGCGGTGAACGTTGCCGGCCAACAAATCTTCCCGGTTGGCGGTCGACAAATAATCTCCCGAATTTAATATCTTGAAAAGTAGTTTATCCCCTTCTTCTCCGTATTTGCCCATCAAGGTCGACAGGTTTTCCATTGCCGGAGTCTCTATTTGCTCAAAACCATACAGGAGATATACATCCTGTATGGTTTTGAAAATATAATTCCGTTTCGCCATTTCCTGCGGCGAAAAGTCTCTAGTCCCCTTGGGGATTGACAGTTTTTGCATTGCTTGTTCTTAAAAAATCGTCTTTAATCTCTCCTGCCCAGATAGATCATAATGTAATAAACCAATGTCGCTAAAGATGCCAATGCAGCCACTACGTAAGTATAAGCAGCGGCACGAAGCGCTCCTTCGGCCTGATCGTGGTTATAAACATTGGTTATACCGGAATTGTTCATCCACGCTAATGCCCGGCGACTGGCATCAATCTCTACCGGCAAGGTAATGAAACTGAATAAGGTTGTCAGCGCAAACAAACAAATGCCGAATAACAATAAATGGGGAAAACGCTCTATCATCAGGATACCTGCCAGCAGAATCCACGTCATCCACTGTGAAGCGAAACTCACGACCGGTACCATTTTAGAACGTAACGTCAGCGGAGCGTAAGCTTTTGCATGCTGTACGGCATGGCCACACTCGTGAGCGGCAACGGCTGCTGCGGCCACGCTATTGGTTGCATAAACATCTTCGCTCAGGTTGACCGTTTTATTGGCCGGATTGTAATGATCAGTCAAAGATCCGGAGGTGGAAATGACCGATACGTCATAGATGCCATTATCGTGCAACATTTTTTCTGCGACATCTTTTCCCGTCATTCCATTGGTTAATGGAATTTTGGAATACTTCTTAAACTTTCTTTTCATGTTAGCGGAAACAAGCCAGCTAACCAACGCGATACCAATAAATAAAATCCAATACATAGTAGTCTTTTTTTGTAAAACGAATAATCTTTTTCTTATATAAGGTATAACCTTTTTCCTGCAAACGGTTAATCTTTTTCAAAAACCATGCCGTATAATTGTTTGTTCTCTGTCTGCCCCAACGGAAACGATGACAACAGGCACGCCCAACTCTTTTTCCAGGAAAGACAGATATGCTTTGAACGCTGCCGGAAATTCATCTTCCGACTGCATTTTTGTCATATCGGTTTGCCAACCCTGTATCTCTTTCCAAACAGGCCGTACATCTTCGCTTATATCGTAAGGAAAATCGGTCGTTTTTACACCTTCTACCCGGTATGCAACACAAGCTTTGATGATTGGAAACTGATCCATCACGTCGCTTTTCATCATGATGAGTTTCGTTACACCGTTGATCATAATCGCATAGCGCAGCGCCACCAGGTCTATCCATCCGCAACGACGCGGGCGACCGGTTACCGAGCCGAACTCATGTCCGAGTTGACGCAATTTTTCTCCCATTTCGTCCTGTAATTCAGTCGGAAATGGACCGCTACCCACCCGTGTACAATAGGCCTTGAAGATGCCGTACACGTCGCCGATTTTTCCCGGAGACACTCCTAAACCGGTACATGCTCCTGCACATATTGTATTGGAAGAGGTGACAAACGGATAGGATCCGAAATCTATATCCAGCATCGTTCCCTGTGCGCCTTCGGCCAGTATGTTTTTTCCCTGGCAAAGTTTTTTGTTCAGGTAATGTTCGCTGTCAATCAGTTGAAAGCGCTTCAAGCACTCAATTCCGGCAAACCATTTTTCTTCCAGTGGCGTTAAATCGTATTCGAAATGCAACTGCGCCAGTATTTCTTTGTGGCGGTTTACCGTTGTTACATATTTTTCTTCAAAACGGTGCAGCAGATCGCCTGCACGCACGCCATTCCGTCCGATTTTGTCCGTATAAGCCGGCCCGATACCTTTGCCGGTGGTGCCGATTTTTCCGGTGCCTTTGGCGGCTTCGTAGGCAGCATCCAATAAACGGTGAGTGGGCAAAATCAGATGGGCTTTTTTTGAAATCAGCAGGCGATAGGAAAGATTATGGCCGGAAGCTTCCAGTTCTTTTACTTCTTTGCCGAAAAGCTCCGGATCCAGTACCACGCCGTTGCCGATGATATTGGTTTTTCCTCCCTGAAAGATGCCGGAAGGAATGGAACGAAGCACATATTTTTGTCCTTCAAATTCCAGGGTATGTCCTGCATTTGGCCCGCCTTGGAACCGGGCAACTACGTCATACTTGGGCGTTAAGACATCTACTATTTTTCCTTTTCCTTCATCGCCCCATTGTAACCCTAAGAGTACATCTACTTTCATGTAAAATTTGATTTTAATTTTTATTTCTTTTTTTTCTTTTGGCCGCACATTTGCTACAGGTGCCGTATATGTACAGTCCATAATGAATCGGCGTAAACTTTTTTATTTTCTTGCTTTGGATATATGTTTTCAAGTCGTTGTCTTTATATTCTTCCACCAGTCCGCAGTCAAGACAAATCAGATGATTATGGTAATCATTGTTGTATGCGCGTTCGTAGTGGGAAAGATTTTTCCCAAACTGATGCTTTTGCACTAAATTGCAATCCAGCAACAACTGCATGGTATTGTAGAGCGTAGCCTTGCTCACCCTGAAGTTCTTGGCATTCATGGATTCGTACAGGGAATCCATATTGAAATGCCCGGCTTCAGAGTAAACATGCTCCAGCACGGCGTATCTCTCCGGTGTTTTACGACATCCTTTCAAGATAAGATATTCCGTGAATTTCTGCTTTACAATTTCTTTGATTTTATCTTTATCCATGTTCGTCCATTAGACAAGGGGAGCAAAGTTAGTGCATTTATCTTAATATGGGAAAGTTTTGGTTGCAATTTTTTTTATTGGCATGAATTTTAGTGGCTATTGAGTGGATGTGTAGATTTAAAATCCGGAACAGATTTGCTATTATAAATTCTCTTTTAAATGATAACTGATGTTACGCAAGGTATGTATTTGTGCATTGCAGATCGACGCCGGAAGGCGTCCAAGATGGATAACCCCGTGCAAGCTGCAGGCGCAGCTCGGGGCAGAGACAGGGCGCGCTCCGTCTCTACCCCTGCCGTACAACCCCGTGAGGGTTGAACTGTTACACAGTTCGGATATACGGGAGGGTTGTCCATATCCCCGAGCTGCGCCTGCGGCTTGCACGGAGTTATCCAAATCAGACGCCTTCCGGCGTCAACTTGCAGGGCACAAAAAGTACTGCGTAACATCACTTTTTAATTTTTCTCCATAACTCATATTTTTATTGATATTCACGAAAAGAATCAAAGATAATCTGTTTTTCAGAAAGAGATATGGGTTGTGAATCTAAAAAATTATTCAGATCATTTACGTCCATTATCAATATGTCGTAATATATTCCCGGTAATCCCTTTTCTTCCCATTCTTTTTTATCGACAGCTATTTCTATTTTGCCATTTTTTATCTTGTGAGCTTTTATAATTTGCCGGAATAATACTTTTTCTTCCGGTGAACGTAAACTGTCGGGTGTTATAAATAAGGCGCGAGCTTTTTGTATCTCTTCCTTGGAATAATTTATATCACTTTTGTTAACAACGTTCTTTTCTCCCTGCACACAAGAATTAAATAAACCGACAATAATAGAGAAAAGTAAAAATATGATAGATTTTTGCAGTTTCATTTTTTTATTTTTTTAAGATAAAATAAACACTTGCGCCTCCGCTACAATTAGTGGTTCCGGTAACTAAATCTCCTTTCTCCGTAACACCGCACGCATCAACTTCTATTTTTCTGCCAAACTGCGTATTGTAAAATTCAATACTTGCTTTTCCCTGTTCATCACTGCTTAGCGACGGATTCCAATACAGGGTACGATAATGCTCGCGAATACCGGGCATATAAATACCAGCACTAAATTCCTGTGCTTGAGAGTAGCCGTCAAACAATATTTGCCGAGCGTCGCGCATTATCAGATCATTGACGCGGTAGTTTTTTAACGAATACACGTGAATCGGATGGGTAACATACACTTCAAAACGAATAGGATCGTTTACCGTTCTTTTATCCCATGACAATATCGCAATTTTGTCTACTCTCAATATATTTTTATGTACAGTCATTGTTTTTTCCCCGCTTTGAAGTCTGTCATACTGCGCTTTGGAGTGCCTGTCCTCGGCATACATTATACTAACTCTATAATTTCTAAAGAAAGGCCGACAATAATCAAGATTGTTATCCATAGACGGGGAACTGTCTTCCGGTGCTTTCACGTCTTTACAGAAATACCCGTTATTTTTCTCCAGCAAGTATTCATGCACAATGTCGGGGAAATATTTCCTACCCTTATCCAGCCATTCTTCGACATCCTGCACCACATCGTAAATAAGGTCTTTTCCTCTTTCTTTACCGGCAACCTTTACTTCGTCTATTTCATACTCCATATCAATGCTATCCGTATCCGTCCTAATCGGGCTGATTATCGAATGTTCTTCTATTTCGAGACTGTCTACTTGTTGGCTAAACTGTAAATCAAGATTGCTTGCCTGAATTTCATCCGGAAAATAAGACTTGGCAGAAGGACTGAACCACCTGTCCAAACGGATGTTTTTGTAAACATCTTTCAATCCGGGCGCTGTCATGGTCAACAGCCAGGAACCTTCAAAATCTTCTGCATAAATCGAAAAATAATTGGAACTGTCTACCGGAGCGATACCGTCCATGACCTTGTCGCCTTCGCCCATTGTCAGATGAACTTCATTTGCTTTACCAACTACATGTCCCCAGATTAACAGGCCTTTTTCCATCGGGTGCCGGAGATGAAACGCCTGGACTCCCGCCATCGGTTTCCATGCGTAGCGTTTCCAGCCATGAACCAGCAGCAACAAATCCAATGCCTGTATCTTATCCCAACTGTCTGTTGAAAAATAATATCCGGGATTTTCTATGAATCCTTTCAAATCGGACGACAACAGCATGTTCGACAACAGATTGCCGGCATCTGCCGTAATCATCGTCGTCCCGGCATCGCGAACCGCTACCGAAAGGACAGAGGCTTGACCTCCCGACACTTCAAAATCCAGTTTGATTTTTTCTCGCGGCTCATAAATGTTTTTCTCGGAAATAACCTTTACGGAAACGGCTTCGTCCGCCTGGGGATGAATAAACAGTTGCCGCTCGGCAAACACTTCGCCTTTGGAATCGAACAGCGTTATTTGATTAACACCGCTTTGTAGACTTTCTTTCGATATTTTTACCACCGAAGTTTCCGAACCGATTTCCACAGTTTCAAAAACACTTATATTTCCCCGGCACATGACCGTCAAGCCCAGGGTTTGGTGCGGTAATGCCGGACTTTTTTCTATCTGGACAAAAACTGAGGATGGTCGGATATTATTGATTTGTATCACAAAGCCCTGTTGAAGACTCTCCGGCATTGGGAA
>JAISFI010000439.1 GCA_031263685.1 Dysgonamonadaceae bacterium
TGTGTGTGTGTGTGTGTGTGTGTGTGTGTGTGTGTGTGTGTGTGTGTTACGAAATTATTCGGAACCTCCAAATAATTTTCATTAAAAAAATATAATTCTATATTGTTCGTTTCCACAACCATCATAAAAAACTTTTCACTTTAAAAAATTCGCCGCAAAGATAATGCAAAAAATATAAGAAACAAATATTCATGCAAAAATATTGCAAATATATTGCAAATCTCTCCCGGAGTTTACAGTTCCACAACCGTAATTCCGCTGCCGCCGAACTGTACATGCTCGTCCTGAAAATGCTTGACTTCCGTGACAGTTTTCAGATAATCCCGGACAATCTGCCGCAAAGCGCCGGTACCTGTTCCGTGCAATATCCGTACACGGGAAACGCCGACCAGTACAGCATCGTCAATGAAATAGATAACCGCCTGCAACGCTTCGTCGCCGCGCATGCCGCGGATGTCAATGTCTTGCCGGAAGTTTAGTTTTTTTGCGTGCATGTCATCGGAAGTGTGAGTATGGACGAACGTGTTTTTTACGCTTTCCTTTTTGAGCTGGTTTTTGCTGACTTTTTCCAATCGCTCTACATTAACGGTAGATTTAATCATGCCAAAAGCCACTGTGACGTTTTTTTCCTGTATTTCCAGTACTTTTCCGGTGGAAGTTTGCCCTTTAAGTCTTACATCGTCGCCCGCTTGAATGATTTCGGGGTGAAAAGCAGAGGATTTGGAAGTATGGGACGATGGCTGTTGTCTGGCTTTTTCTTTCTCTTTGATTTTTCTTATTTTGTGGGCAATCTTATCGTCGGTTGTTGGCGAGGCTTGTATGGACGATTTGAAAGTTTCCAGGTTTTGGCGGACAGATTTGGTTTTTTCCTTGTCGGCCTGCGCTTCCTTGATTTCGCGGATGGTATTTTCTATTTGGGCGTTGGCTTCGGACAACAGGTGCTCGGCTTCGGCTTTGGCATTTCGGAGGATTTCTTTCCGCTGTTTCTCCAGTTGTTGGAGGTCAGTTTCGTAGCGGGCAGTGATATCTTCCAGTTTCTTTTCCTGCGAGCGGACTTGCTGTCGTTTGTTCTCCCAATAGCGTTTGTCCCGGACAATGTCTTGCAAGTATTTATCCATGTCGATATAATCGTTGCCGACCGTAGCCGTGGCGTCGGCGATGACTTCTTCCGGTAATCCTATCTTCCGGGCTATTTCTATGGCGAAAGAACTGCCCGGATTTCCGATGGAGAGTTTGAATAATGCCTGCATCCGGTGCCGGTCGTACAACATGGCGCCGTTGATAATTCCATCGTGTGTTTCCGCAAAATGTTTGAGGTTTTGATAATGGGTGGTGATAATACCGAAACTTCCTTTTTCGTTGAATCTTTTGAGGAGGGCTTCGGCAATGGCGCCTCCTATCTGCGGCTCGGTTCCACTGCCAAATTCATCAATCAGGAGGAGGGTTGCGGGATTGCAGTACTTGACGAAAAATTTCATGTTCGTCAGGTGGGAACTGTAAGTGCTGAGGTCGTCTTCGATAGATTGTTCGTCGCCAATGTCGATGAATAGTTGTTGGAAGATGCCTGTTTTCGATGATTCATGGATGGGGATTAACATGCCGCATTGCATCATGTACTGCAACAGTCCGACGGTTTTCAAGCAAACGGATTTTCCTCCGGCGTTAGGCCCTGAGATGAGGAGCAAACGGCCTTTTTCACGACTCAATACCAGCTCTAAAGGAACAACCTCCTTGTTTTGCCGTCGCAGGGAAAGGTAGAGGAGTGGATGAATGGCCTGATACCAGTCTAATTGCTGTTCGTTGTCCAATGCCGGTCTTATTGCCCGAATGTCTAACGCGAATAAGGCTTTGGCACGGATAAAATCAATTTCTGCCAAAAAATCATAAGCTTGAAGTATGGACGGGACTTCGGGACGGATGAAATCGGTAAAATCGGTCAGGATACGAACGATTTCCCTTTTTTCTTCTCCTTCCAGTGTCCGGATTTTATTGTTGGCTTCCACGACTTCGGCCGGTTCGATGAAGACCGTTTTGCCGGTGGCCGATTCGTCGTGCACGATGCCTTTGATTTTTCTTTTGTAGGCCGGAGCAATGGGGATGACCAAACGCCCGTCTCTCATGGTCGGCGCGACATCCTTATCCACCAAACCTTCCGATTGTGCGGCGCGAAGGATGGATTGCAGACTTCGGGAAATGTTCGACATCGTTGTGCTTAATTCTCTTCGGATACGCGATAGTTCGGGAGAGGCGTGGTCTTTGATATATCCGAATTTGTCTAACAACTGGTCTATTCGGTTCAGAATGGAGGGAAATACCACAACGTCGCCTGCCAACGCTTTCAGGTAGGGATAGTTTGTTTCGTCCGACTGCTGTTCAAAGAAGCGGACAATATCATGGATGGTCTGCAAGGAACGCCTGATGTCGAATACTTCCCTTTCTTCCAGGAAGATACCTTCTATACGTATCCTCTTGAGCGCGGGACGGACGTCGTAAAAGGCATCTGCCGGAAAACGGTCTTCTTCCTGCAGGATACGGACAAATTCTTCCGTCTGATGCAATTTCCGGTCAATCAGATTGTATTCGGCCGAAAACGCCATCATGCCTGTTTTTTCTACCCCCAATCCGCTTAGACATTTATCGGCAACCAATGCACGAATGTGGTCGAAACCGATTTTCTGCTCAAAATTTTCCGGATAAATCATGTGGCCAGTCTTGCTGCTTCCCGTCCTGCTGCCAGGGCTTTCAGATTCAGCGTCACAACATCTTCTCCTTTTCGTCCGAAAATACTGCGAATACTGTCTTCCAGTTTATGATAGTCGATACCGATATAATCGGCGGCGGCGCCAAGGATCACCATGTTTGCGGCGCGAACGGATCCGGTCTGTTTTGCAATCTCCTCAACATCCAGCAACAGTTTGTTGGGCAGTGCACGAATAATTTGGTAGATGTTTTCGAGATCCGGATAATGCGGGATGTTTTCGAATGCCTTGGAATTGGTCACTACCCAACCATCTTTTTTGAGGAAAGGCAGATAACGCAAGGCTTCCATAGGTTCGAGCGAGATGATGATGTTGGCGGTACCGAAGGCGATGAGGTCGGATGCTATCGGCCGGTCGCTGATGCGGAGGTTGGATTGCACGTCTCCTCCCCGCTGACTCATGCCGTGAACTTCAGATTGCTTCATGAAAAGTCCGTCTTTCAGTGCAGCCTCCCCAATGATGGCGGCGATAGACAGGATGCCTTGTCCTCCTACACCACATAATATAATGTCTGTTTTCATTGCTCTTTGCTTTTTATTGCTTTTTCGCTTTTCATTACTTTTTTACTTTCTTCGCGTGTGTTTGAATACATTCCCTTCGGGCGATGACTACGGAAACGCCGGTATAATTGATTTCTTCGCGGAAGATATTTTTGATTTCTTCGTAATTTTTTTTCAGCGGAACAACCGTCCGGATGTGTTCGGCAGATACGCCGATACCCTGACAGATAGATTCTATCCGGTTTGTTGCCGAAGAAGGCTGTCCGCCGGTCATGGCAGTTGTTTCATTGTCGGAAATAACAATCAGGAGATTGGCAGCGTCGTTGACGCAGTCCAGCAAGCCCGTCATTCCCGAATGGGTAAATGTAGAGTCTCCAATGACGGCTATCGACGGAAACTGTCCGGCATCCGCAGCGCCTTTGGCCATCGTGATGGACGCTCCCATGTCGATACAGGAATCGATGGCGCAGAAAGGAGGCAAGGCTCCCAGCGTATAGCAACCGATGTCGCTGAAAACTTTCGGCCTTTCGTATTCCAGCAAGACCTCGTTCAATGCTATGTAAACGTCTCTGTGTCCGCATCCTACGCACAGGGCAGGAGGGCGCGTTTCGACAATGGGAGGTATTTGATAGTATTGGTTGACTTCTTTTCCCAACGCTTGGGCTACGATGTCGGGGTTAAGTTCTCCGGCGCGGGGAATCGTTCCATCCAGCCGGCCATGTATCCGGATATGCAGTCCCAAGTAGCCTTTAACTTGTCGCTCGACGAAAGGAAAACCATCTTCCAATACCAATATTTCCTCACAACTATTGACTAATTGTTCCAGCTGTTTCTTAGGGATGGGATATTGGCTGATTTTCAATACCGGATGAGTAAAACCTTCCGGGTAATTTTCCTGCAAATAATTGAACGCGATGCCGCAGGCGATAATTCCCATGCGTTTATCGGAGGCGTCAAAGTAGCGGTTATAGGGCGATGTTTCGGAGTGTTCCAGAAACGTTTGCTGTTTTTCCAGGAGGGTTTTGAAACGTCGGCGGGCATTGGCAGGGAGAAGAACAAAACGTTGGCGGCCATCTTCGGGAGTGGAATATGGGTTTTCCGGCAATACTTCCCGACGAACGATGCCGGAACGGGAATGTGCCATGCGGGTAGTTATCCGTAACAGAATGGGATAACCGGTTGCTTCCGACAGGGCGAAACCGTCGTATGTCATGTCGTAAGCTTCCTGTTGATTGGAGGGTTCGAATATGGGAATCATGGCGAAATCGCCGTAGAAACGGTTATCTTGCTCGTTTTGCGAGGAGTGCATGGACGGGTCGTCGGCCGAAACGACAATCATTCCTCCGTGAATGCCAGACATAGCGACGTTGAGAAAAGCGTCGGCGGCGACGTTCAAGCCCACATGTTTCATGCAGGAAAGTACCTTTTTTCCGGCGTATGACATTCCTAATGCGGCTTCTACGGCGGTTTTTTCGTTGCAGCACCATTGAGAATGAACGCCCCGCTCCCGGGCGAGCGACGAGGCTTGTATGTACTCGGTAATTTCGGTGGAAGGCGTTCCCGGATAGGAATAGACGCCCGACAGTCCAGCGTCTAATGCTGCCTGCGCGATGGCTTCGTCGCCTAAAAATAAGTTTTTCTTCATTGTTTATTTTTTTACTGCTGATTTTTTTACTGTTGATTTGCTGTTAATCATGTTTCTTAATAGATTTTCCGGGCGTTCAGGGCAACCCAATACTGGTAGGCGTTCCTGTTGTGCGCATTGATGTTGGTTGCAAATTCATGTCTGCCGGAAAAATCGGCTTTGGCGCACATGTACAGGTAATTATGCCTGCTGTAGTTCAGTACGGCATCTATTCCCCGAACGGACGGCAGACGGATGGGGCCGGGAGGTAATCCCTTGTGCAGATAGGTATTGTATGGCGAATCCGTTTTCACATGAACGTTCAGGATGCGGCGCAGAGTGAAGTCGCCGACGGCATATTTTACGGTAGGATCTGCTTGCAGGGGCATTCCACGCTTTAAGCGGTTGATGTAAAGTCCGGATACAATTGGATATTCCGGGGCAGCCGCCGTTTCTTCTTCCACAATAGACGCCAGGATCGATGCCTGAATAGGAGTTATAGGGATGGATTCAGCCAGGGACAGGCGTTCAGGTGTCCAGAATCTGTCGTATTCCCTTTTCATTCTCCGGATGAATTTGTCTACTCCGGTATTCCAGTATATTTCATAAGTGTTGGGGATGAACAGGCAAAGTACGGTGTTCGTGTCCAGGCCGAATTGGGCGCAATAATCTGGGTCATTCAGCCGGTTGAGCAGGCTATCTTCCCTAAACATCAGTTCTTCGCTGATGCGACGGGCGAAATCTTCTTTCAGCCGGATATTGTTGAACGTCAGCTTGACGGGCGTCTGGATGCCGTTGGACAGGATAGAGAGAAATTCTTTGAGCGTAGTTTCCGGTTTGGCGGCGTAACGTCCGGTATGCATGTTCGACGGATAATTGAGCGATGCCGCCAGTTGTTTAAAAGCCCGCAGATTTTTGATGTGGGCGGTAGTTTGCAATTGGAGGAGGAGGTTGTGATAGTCTTTCTTCTCATCAATGTAGATATATACCGTCTTATCAATGTCGAAAAGTGGAGAATAGAGTTTTTTGTAAATGATTACGCTTCCAACCGACAAGATAATCACAAAAGAGATTATCAGGCTGTATAAAAGCTTCTTACAAGAGGATTTCTTCATGCTTATCCGTTCATTAGAGAATTAATTTTGCGTATACGGCAGACAAAGGTAAGAAGAAATTCTTAAAAAATACTTTCCTAAAACGTTGTATTACTCAAAAGAATCATCTATATTTGCACCGCCATTCACGAAAGTGAGTTCAAAAGCCCCGGAAAGATGGGTGAGTGGCTGAAACCAACAGTTTGCTAAACTGTCGTACGGGTAACTGTACCGGGGGTTCGAATCCCCCTCTTTCCGCAAAGTAGTATTTTTACTGCGCATAAAATGCTGATAATCGGACAGATTAATCGGCATTTTGAGTTTACGGAGGTGTATATTCTTGAAACATTCTTGCTGTTTTCCTGTTTTTCCTTCATGTAATCACGTGCAAAGGCAATAAAATCAATCCTTTCGTCTTTTTTATTGCCGCTTGCCGTT
>JAISFI010000020.1 GCA_031263685.1 Dysgonamonadaceae bacterium
AGCGCCATCAGCGAAGATGCAAGTTCGAATCAGGAAATCATATTCAGACACGGACCTACTGCCGTATCCATTATGTGGCTCCAGGCCTCGTTGATACCAAAACTTGAGGCGGGGAGCAACAGCGCTACGGGAATGTTATGCGTACCTCTTCATGTCGCCGACCTGTTTTATTCCAGTCATGGCGTTCCAATCACCGAAGATACCGAATGGACCGCTCAGGGCATGGAAAAATACAACAAAAGATTCGAGATGCGCGAAGGCGACGACGCCCACAAGTATTATATCGGAAAGGAAGAAATCACGGCAGCCTGCAATTTCGACAGGGAGCCGCGGTTCTATGCTTACCTGGGTTTTGACCGCGGGAAATGGTATGGGAATACCTTCCGGTACATACCCGACGAGCAGACGCCTTTCGTCAGGGCGCGCTTTACCGAACCCGCCAACGGGCTTTGGCCTGATCAGTATAACTGTACGGGCTATTTTGCAAAAAAACTTGTCAATGTATCCAGTTTTTTCCGCAGCGCTTCGGAATTTTGGGATACCCCTTTCGCTTACAACATGCGTTATACGGATTTATTGCTGATGTATGCCGAAGCGTTGAACGAAACGGCCGCCGGCGAAGACGCGCGTCCGGATCCGCTGGTTTATCAGTTGATAGACGGGATCAGGGACAGAGCGGGACTGGAAGGCATTGAAGTCAGCTGGAGGAAATATACCAATAATCCCGATTATCCGTCCACAAAGGCAGGCATGAGGGAAATCATCCGCATGGAACGCAAAATAGAGCTTGTTTTCGAACAGATGGACTATTGGGACAGCCGCCGCTGGAAAACAGCCCCTGCGGAACAGAACCGTTCCGTACAGGGATGGAACACCAAGGAAGAAGAGGCCGAAAGATATTACAGAATAACAGACCTGTATACTCAAAAGTTCACTTTCCGGGATTATTTATCTCCTGTTCCCGAAGACGACATTATTAAAAATCCGAAATTAATTCAAAATCCGCAATGGTAAATCATTTAAACCTCATCTCTATGAAGACGAAATATATCTTATATGCTCTGGCGAGCATCCTGTTTTTTTCCTGTACGGAAGAAAACACGAGGCAAATAGTAAACGGCAGTTACGGCAAACCGGATGCGCCGACGGAAATCAATGCCATTCCGATAGCCGGGGGCGCGATTATCAAGTACAGGATCCCTTCCAGTCCCGATTTATTGATGGTGAAAGCCGTATATCAGCTTTCAAATGGGAAACAGCGGGAAGTATCCGCCTCCTATTTTATTGATTCCCTGATCATCGAAGGATTGATTGATACGCAGCCGCACGAAGTAAAACTCTACGCCATCAGCCGTGCGCTGGAAGTATCCGACGCAGTCTCCGTTCCGTTTACGCCCCTTGAATCGGCATTTTCCAAAGTCATCAAGTCGATGAAAATTATTCCCGACTATAGCGGAGCGAATTTCTCATGGATCAATGAAGATGAAGAATTGCTGACTTTTGATTTACAGGCAGCCAATGACAATGGTGTCATGATGACGGCTAATGTCTTGCAGTCCGACGAGGATATAATGACGGTCAGCGTACATGGATTTGACGCTACGCCCCGGAAATTTGCCTGTAATGTCGCCGATAAATGGGGGAACGAATCCGGCCTGATCTATCCCGACCGGGGAGACATCACGCCCATGCCCGAAGGCAGGCTGGATCCGAAGAACATAGCCGTAATGCGATTGAGCAGCGACGCGCAATGGAAAGCCAATAACGGACGCGATGTAAATCTGACGGACGGCGACGTGACCACCTACGGACGTTCCCTTCCCGAAGAATGGCCGCCGATGGTGACCCTCGACCTCGGCAAGGAATATTACCTGAGTCGCGTGGTACTGTTTCAATGGACGTTTGAAACAAATATTTATTACAACGATGTGAAAACGTTTGAAATTTACCGCTGTATAACAGGAGAACCTTCCCCGGACGGAAACATGTCGGAATGGGAACGGATGATGACCTGCAGATTAGTCAAACCGTCAGGCACTCCCTACGGCGAAAGTACGGTCTATGATATCCGCGCGGCAAAAGCCGGAGACAATTTCGACTTCCCCCGCGACATGGAGCCGGTAAGGTATCTCCGGATTCGCGTTACCGACACCTGGGGCTGGCAGGGGATCGCCATAGCGGATCTTGCATTTTACGGTCTGATCAATTAAATTTTAAATTTTACCGAAATGAAACTTATAACAATTATCAAAAAAACAGGCGCGGCATTTTTGCCGTTCCTCATCGCGGCAACCGTACTGGTTGCATGTGACGGCATGAACGACATGCACAGCAAATACCTGGAAAACGGGGAAATCGTCTATCTTCCGAAACCTGATTCGGCCATTTTCCTGCCCGACCGGTACAGCGCGCTGATCCGGCTGTGGATCTACAATTCGCCGAATACAAAGTCGATTGATCTTTACTGGAATAATGGAAGAGATTCGCTGATCGTCCCCGTATCGCTTCATACAGGCATGGATTCGGTGGACATTAAAATTCCCGACCTCGAAGAACAGGCCTACGAGTTTGCCATCTTTACGTCCGATGATTCGGGCAATCGCTCCATTCCTGTTGAAGGATCAATTACTGTCATCGGCGATCTTTGGGAAAACTCAATAAGCGACCGCAGGGTTTCAAAAATCGAATATACTTCGGAATATACGATGATCTGGTGGGATGCATCGAATGGCGGTACTTATACCGAACTTGAATATGACGGCCTCGATGGAACTACCAAAATGCGCAGGATTTTACCCGGTGAAACGGAGACCCGGTTGTCGGACGCAGTTCAGGGCTTCGCCCATTTGAGGTATCGTTCGGTCTATGTGGTTGCCGGAAATACCATATTCCGCGACTGGTTTCGCTATGCTCCGCGTTATATGGTTTATCCTGTCGGAGATGCATCGCCTTACGGATGGGTTGACTACGACGCTATCGGCATTCCCGCTCCGGCAGACAATCCCAACGTGTATGATTTTGAAATGAATCTTGGGCAGGGCAACGTCCGTTTCATGACGGAACCATCGTTTTCATCTATCCAGCTGTGGCCCTACTTCTGGTCGACGGGTTTGCCGGGGGAAGGTTCCTTTCAGCTTACCTCGCCGGAGGTAATAACCGCAAACTGGGTAACCTCAGTAGCCGGATTGTATCATATCCATTTGGATTTGGATGAAATGACGTATAAGATAGCGTTGAAATAATGAAAAACAGATGATATTTTAAACAAAATGAAACGAAGTAGTTGTAAAAAAACAAATTCGGCACGCATAGCCAAATTTTCAACAGGTTTAGCACTATTGGCAGCCGCCGGTATATTTTCTGCTGTTTCGCAGGAGCGGCTGCAAGCCGACGGCGTGCTGCCTATCGTGGCGCACGCCGGACTTCCCGTCACAGGCGATTTTCGGCTAAGTTCAATGAGCGACCGCAGAGTTTCAAATATTGAATATTATCCGGAATATACGCTGATCAGGTGGGAGAGTACAACGGACGTCAATAGTTATGTCGAACTTGAATATGATGACGTTGATGGAAAAACCAAAACACTCAAGGTTTTACCCGGCGAAACGGAGATTTACCTGTGGGACGCAGTTCAGGGCTTTGCCCATTTGAGGTATCGCTCGGTCTATGCGATTGCCGGAAGTACCATATATAGCGATTGGCTTCGCTATTCTCCGCGTTATATGATTTATCCTGTCGGAGATGCATCACCCTACGTATGGATCGACTACAATTCCGTCGGCATTCCTGCTCCAACGAACAATCCCAACGTTTATGATTTTGAAATAAATCTTGGGCGGGGCTATGTTCGTTTTCTGACGGCATCAAGTTTCTCATCTATCCAATTGTGGCCCGACGGCTGGTCACTGAGTTTACCGGGAGAAGGCTCCTTTCAGTTTAACCCGAATGTCTCCTTGAACTGGACGGTCACAAAAGCAGGATTGTATCATATCCATTTGGATTTAAATGAGTTGATTTATAAGATAGAGTTGAAATAATGAAAGAAGAAACAATGAAAGTCATCATAAACAGCTTAACCGCTGGAATACTGTTTGGTATTCTGTGTGGTGTCACTTTGTTTGTTACTTCCCGTCATTTTGTAAATCAGGAGGTAGCGCCCAAATGGTTTGGTCTGATAGCAGGCGTCGGTATAGCAGGTATCATAATGGGGATATTTCATCGCAGCCTGCATATCCCGCTGAAATCAGTATGGATACCATTGCTTTTATGCTGCGCTCTGATTGTTTTGAAGGATTATCTTGTTTCCGGTTTCAATGATCAGTTAATGACGCAGGCCATTTGTTTGTTGCTGCTGTTTTTCCTTTTGCAACAGATGACTGTGATTTTCCCTGTCAAATATATCCTGGGGATTACGGTGATCTTAACGGTAATCCTTGCCTGTTATGGCGTATGGGATTACTCCGGTTTGCACCTGTCCGCCAGACAGGTGCGGCTAACGGGAAGTTTTGACAATCCGGCAGGCTTTACCGCCGCTTTGGCTTGTGTATTGCCCTGTACCTTCTATTTTTTTCGCAATACTTCCCGTACCGTCAAATGTATTGCAGTTCTCATTGCCGTCCTGCTGTTTTCGGTGATTGTGCTTTCCCGGGCACGGGCGGCCATAATTGCCGGATTGGCGGTGATTGCCTGTTATTTGCTGTGTGGCAGCTATTCGGGAATCAAATGGAAGAACTGGACGAAAATACTGCTTGTCTGCATCGTAACCGCAAGCATGACTGGACTGTATTTCCTGAAAAGGGATTCTGCCGACGGGCGGATTCCGGTATGGCAAAGTACATGGGAGATGATCCGGGACAAACCTTTAACCGGACATGGACACGGGACCTTCAACGCAAAGTATATGTTCTATCAGGCCGAATATTTTGAGACGCATCCCGACAGTAAATATGCAGACCTGGCCGACAATGTATTGCATCCGTTCAACGAATACCTGTTAGTGTGGGCAGAGCATGGCATGATCGGGATGGCTTGCATTGCATTCCTGTGCTTCCTGCTTATCCGCTGTTATATTCGTGAACCGTCGCAGATCAGGTTTATTGCCCTGTTAAGTTTGTTATCGCTGGCCGTATTGTCCTGCTTTTCGTATCCGTTCAAATATCCGTTCACCTGGGTGATCGCGTTTCTGAATATAGCCCTGATCTGTCCGCCCGGCAAAGGATCCTCCCGCAGGACAGTCAATGTGGCAAGAACGGGACTGGTTTTGACTGCAATTGCGCTCTTGCTTGTGGGAGTTCCATTAATGAAAGCGGAAATCCGGTGGAACACTATCGCGAAACAGTCATTAGCGGGAAGAACAGGGGAAGTGTTGCCCGAATACGATAAACTGTATAAATATCTTGGGAAAAACGGCCTGTTCCTGTATAACCACGCCGCGGAACTGCATGAGGTAAGGGAATATGCGAAAAGCCTGTCGGTATTTGAACAGTGTGTTCGATATTATAATGACATGGATGTACAGATGCTGCTTGCCGACAATTATAGGGAGTCAGGCAGGTACGATGAAGCGGAGAAGCATTATAAACTTGCTGCCAGTATGTGCCTGGGACGATTCATGCCGTTATATCAACTGACAGAACTTTATACAGCCACGGAACGTACGGATGAAGCGCGGACTTTGGCTCAACAGATAGTAAATAAAAAAGTCAAAATACCTTCCGCTACTGTCCATGCGATTAAACAGAAAATGCAGGAATTGATAGACAGGGAAGAAGGAATAAACGTTCCAGCGTCAGGAAGCCGGATGGATGTCGAATCTTTTAATAAAACGCAACCAGGGCAAGGCAATCTTTTGGAAAATGAAACTCCAAAGGAACTCTTGCCTCCGTAAGGTCAATGTGGCATATTGTTAACATCTGTTCCGGCAGGCCACATGCCATCCAAAAAGTTAGTTAATTAATTGACTTTGGAACAGAGCAATAAATTGATTAAGAATTAGAATAAATTACATTAAAATGAAAAAGAATATATATTCAAAAATATTCATACTGTGTATGATATTTACAGGTTGTTTTATGACGGGATGTCAACAGGAAGATCCAATTGTGGATGTTATCGGAAATACGGACAACTCTTCATTAGAAATTGCCGATTTTAAAAATTGGTTCAATTCACAGGGTATTGTGAGTGAGTTTACAGGAAAACAGGAACCGGACTGGAATAAAGCTGAGTTAAAACTGTTACCGGATGGAAAATGTTTAGAGGTTTCAATTGAAATTTATAAAGGTAAGAATACATTAGGGAATGATTCTATACGAAAATTACTGATTGCGAATGTGAAAAACAGTTTTACAGGAGGTGTTAAAGTGTTTTCCTTTTATAACGAAGAAAACGCCGATACCAAGTATTACAGTCTAAGCGGTCAAATATTGGAAGAAGGTGAATATTATGCACCCAAGCAACTATATGTGTTACTAAAAAGATATACAGATGAAGAGGGAAGAGGGATAGTTCGTTTAAAAATCGGTAATGAGTCAAATGATGATCCTTGTCAAAGTGTTGGAATAGTACCCGGTTCCGCAACACCAAAATATATAAATGGATTTACCAACCCTAATGCATACAACTGTCATACTTATGTGTGGGGAACTCTTAGCTCGAATGATCCCTGTTATAATCCGACGACCCCTCTATGGAATAATTGTCCGAATATTGCAGGTTCCGGCTATTCACAAGTAAGTACGCCACAAGTTGACGACAGGTGGGTATCTTATGGCTACGTTTCCAATAGGGGCTATGTTCCTATTCATAGCGCTATTGTTATAGAGGTCAAAAATGGGAAAGTAACAAAACTTCTGGCAAAATGCGGATATGGAGAGATTCGATTATACGATCCGGATTGTCCTGATTATGAAGAGTATATGACAGATGATGTTAAATATTATAGATAAATATATTTATGAAAAAAGTGACGGTACTGTTTTATCTGAGTTTTCTTCCTTTTACGTGTGCATATCCGCAAAGAGGAACAGATTCATGTTGTCATTTGAATTTGGAAAGTCTTTTCAAGGTACATGACCTCGAAATGCGATATAAAGCAGTTGACTATGTATATAATGCAAGAAAGAAGAATAGCAAATTCATGTTCTTCAAAAACAGTTCGTCTTTAAAGTGCCTTTTCGAGTTAATCAACGGTTTTCCGATGGAACCGAAAGAACAGCAAGACTCCATACTTGAAAAAACGATTGGATACGACGAAGCTGTAAGATTACAGAAAGACGGGATAAAACCCGGAGAATTGGTGGAAGTAGAGTGGATGTCGGAGGAAGAAATGGACAGTTATGTGGAACAGCTGAATTGTACGCCAGCAAAAGCGCATAAAGAATATAGAGAACTGATTCGGGATATTAAATCAGAAAAAGAACTTTATTTGAAGTATATAGATGCAGAACTTGCAAAAGGCGATTTGTCGGAATATGCAAAAGATGGGATGCTTTATAATTTCCTTGAGCCTGGCATGTCTGTTATGGGTCTTCCCTGGAAATTTACAAAATTAGATTTCTTGAAGATTTTTAAAGAGTTTGTTATCAACGACAATGAAGAGGTCTTACCTGATGGCGTGAGAGTTTACGCTTATCTAAAATGTGGTTGTAAAATCCCTTAATGTTTTGATTAAAATGAAGAAGAAATCAAGTGTTGTATTATGATGAAAAAATATGTAATGACATTCATGACATTCCTTGTATTGGGGGTTTCATTATTATTGATTAACTGATTATGAAGAAAATAATTGTAGCCGGTATTCTTTACTTCTTTTTGATTCCCGCTGTATTTTTCCAGAATGGAGAATATGTGGGCGGCGCTTCCTTTACAAAAAGAATTGAATACAACTTGATCATGTTAGACGAGGTTTATAATCTCAGGAGTAAAGGGGATGTGGAAAAATTATTTTTCGGGGATTTTAATGCCCTGGTTGAGTTTTTCTACAAGCCTTCTTTCAGTAGCGCTTCCGGTTTCCGTCTCGTGAAGGATTCATCGGACAAATCCTGTACTCTTGAAATCAAGTATGTATTGAATTATAAAGAAGCTTTAAAAGAAGCCGACAAAAGCCGCCGGCAAAGAACCGTTCCGGCACCGGAAAGCCGGACGGATGTCAAATCTATTAATAAAATGCAATCAGGGCAAGGTAATCTTTTGGAGAAAGAAACTCCGAAAGACCTCCTGCCTCCGTGAGGATGTCCGGATGAAGTGTTTTTCTCCTTATGCGTTGATGGAAAGACAGGGACGGACGGAAACAGTCGAAGCAAAAATGCAAGAAGAAAAGGAAATTGCAGCCTGCCTTTCTCTCTTGCAAAACAACAAAAATGGTTTGCAAAATTAAATTTATAAAGACATGATACAAATTATAAAAAAAGGAATTAGAATTGCTTACACCACAGCAGTTCTTTTGACAGGAATAGTTTTCTTTGGAATTACTATTCAAAGTTGTAGTAATTATTTTGACGACGGGGACATTGTTTCAAATATTGTAGATGCCAATATTACAGATGAGAATGAATATCATAATTGGGAAGTTCAATTAGAAAAAATCATGATTGCTCCTCCGGATATTTTGGTAAATAGTGGCATAGAACTGTTAGGTTACGAAATCATTAGCGACAATATTGATAATTCGATTGATGACAATAATTATAAAAAAATAATA
>JAISFI010000061.1 GCA_031263685.1 Dysgonamonadaceae bacterium
TGCCACTTCCGTTTAATTTCCGCATACTGTCCCGCAGGCGGCGATGACAAGTCTTCGTCCGCCAACTGGAGACGGGTGTTTTCGCTCCACCAGGGGATTCGCAGTTTCACCGTAAAGGCTTCGGGTTTACCGGTGTTTATCTTTATTTTCACTTGGCCGCTTTTTGGAAAGTCCGTCACGATGTCCAGCGTCAGCGGCTTGCCTTTGGGGGTTTTTGTAGTCACCGTGGCGGCGTTGTAAAGATTTATGGCGTAAGCGGGGTTTTGCGAATCCGGGCTGTACATCACGGCGGCGTATGGAATGTAGGCCAAGCCTTCGGGCCCGTTCAGGTTGCAGCAGGTGACGTGCAGCTTTTCGCCCTGCCGTCTGTCGAAATCCCAGCCCCAGCCCCAGTCGTTTGTTTTCACGCCATTCAGCAGGTTGACATACGAAAAGCCTCTGCCGTCGGGTTTCATGGCTCCAATCAGGCCGTTGTAAACGTATTTTTCTATTTCGTCCATGTATTTTTGTTCGCCTTCCAGCCGCAGCAGGTGCGAACAATATTTCATCCACGTCACGCCGGTGCAGGTTTCCATCATGCGCGTCATGTTCGGATTCGTCTGTTCGATAGCCGTATTGCCGAAAGCTTCGCCCATTACGGTCGGGTGATACGGTTGGTCGGAACCTCCATTGCCGATAATAGTAATTTCATACTTGCAGACGTTGGCGAACAGATTCAGCGCACACTGCCGGTGATAGGCGTTGTCCGTACAGCGATAAAACTCCACCAGTCCCTCGAAAAGCGAGAGGGTATCGTAGGCTTTCGGATATATTTTACACATTTTATACGGCAAAACATTGTTGTAGGCCGCCTCAAAAAGATTCGCTTCCAGACAGCCGCCTTCGGAAACAATATATTCGGCAAAGTCGAGATAGCGCTTTTCTCCGGTCATCTTGTAGAGCCGCACAACCGGTTCGAGCAGCGTACTCGATTCAATATGGTTTGCGCCATGCCCGCCGTGCGACCAACCGATGTCGAGGATGCTTGTTTTCGGCGGTTTACCAAGCTGCGCGATCAGGCAATCTGCCTGCCGTTTCAGCGATTCGAGAATCTCCGGTTTCGGTTCAACATATTCGTAATAATCCAACAAGCCGGTGAGGACGTACTTCCGCTCCCAAAGGTCAGACGTTTCGGGTTGCTCTTCCGGCGGAACACAACTAATGGAACCGTTGGGCCGCTCCGTAGACAACATATCGGCAACGGCGTCGTCGAGAATGCTTTTCAACTCCGCATCTCCCGTATAGCGATAAAAGAGCGAACCGCTGCGAACCAGCTTTCCCCACATCTCGCCGAGGGCAAACTGTTTGCGTCCGGTGCGAAAAAACTCAACCGTTTCCTTATACGGCACATCCCCCTTGTTCCAATTGTCGCAAGATAGCCTGACAATCCCGTCAAGATACCCATGCAGTTGCACCTGTCCGGCCGGCAAAGCTTCAAAAACATTTTTAACAGGAATCCGCACCGGCTTCCAATGCTGACAAGCAGAAAGCAAACTCCCGCCCCAAATCCCTCCCGCAACCAGCACGGAAGACTGTTTAATAAAATCACGTCTGTTAGTCATCGGTTATTTTTCAATAATAGACAAAATCAAATACCCGCGCAATATAGTCACATTCTATGGAAAATGTGAACAAAATGTGAACAAAATGTGAATTATTTATAAATATTCAAACAAACCATGACGTTGGGTTTTTAAATTAAAAAGAGTAATTTCCTAAATATTATGTACGTATGAAAAATTTAAAGACTTTTTTACTGATACTTTTTGTAAGTGTTACCTGTTTTGTACTATCAGGCTGTTCTGATGATGACGTTTCTGCTACGGGAGAACTTTTTGTAACCTTTCAAAATTCTGACGCCGCCCTGTCATTGCGTATATACGCAATCGACAATGAAGAAACTCCTATCTACACAACTCAATTACAAGGCCCCAAAGAGTTCAAACATAAGTTAATCGCAGGAAATTATATGATTAACTTAATGGGAGGTTCAATCCACAACATTACCAAAATAGGCTTTCAAATAAGATCAAACACAAGAACATCCATCCATTACAATGAAAATTATTCCCCAAGCATCCTGTATAAATAATGCTCTTTTAGGGTAGTTTTTTTTGAAAACAGGCCGTTCGACGGAATAAGATTGCCTATAAATTAGTACTTTTACCGTGTAAAATAATAGTATATATGGCAATACCTGTTAATATAGAAAGACTAATTTCCGGCAAAATCGTTGAAAGCGAACGGATAGAATATAAAAAAGGTTGGAACCCGACAGCAATTTACCGGACAATCTGCGCCTTTGCCAATGATTTTGAAAATATAGGCGGCGGGTATATTATTATTGGCGCGGAGGAAGAAAAAGGATGGGCGAAACGTCCCGTATCCGGTATTCCTGTGGAAGAATTGGATGAAATTCAAAAGAAAATGCTTGAGTACAACAAGCTCATCAACCCTCATTATTCCCCGAAAATAAGCATAGAAACCATTGATGGCGCATCTATTCTTGTCATTTGGGTTCCGGGTGGGAATAAACGACCGTATGAAATCCCCGAAGATGTTACCTGCAAGAAAGAAAAGAAATACCACTATTACATAAGAAGATACGCAAGCACAGTTCAGGCGGATAAAGACGAGCGGGACGAGTTGATAAGCCTTACCCGCAAAACGCCGTTCGACGACCGGATTAACACAGAGGCAAGTATTGAAGACATATCTCCGTTGTTGGTAAGGGAGTTTTTACAAAATGTAGGCAGCGAATTGTTAGCCACAATCGAAAAGTCGCCGGTAGAAGTTTATAAGGCAATGGATTTGGTAAGTGGGCCGGACGAATTGCTTTATCCTAAAAATATTGCCTTAATGATGTTCAATTACCATCCTGAAAAGTTCTTTCCCTATTCGCGGGTAGAAATTGTTGAATTTCCAAATGGCCCGGGCGACCCTACCTTTTTCGAGAAGCCAACAATTACAGGGCCGGTTTACTCACAGATACAACAAGCGCTGCTGCAATTGCAAAACGTAGTATTAAAAGAACGGATTTATAAAAACATAGACCGTCCCGAATCCGACAGGGTATGGAATTATCCCTACCGTGCATTGGAAGAAAGCATAGCAAATGCCTTATACCACCGGACTTGGGAAGTAAGGGAACCGGTAGAAATCCGTATTTTACCGGATTGCATAGAGATCATCAATCAGGGAGGCCCCGACCGGAGCGTCAAATTGGATGAAGTGCAAAAAGGCATTATCCGGAACAAACGATACCGGAACCGGAGAATCGGCGACTTCCTGAAAGAACTGGATATGGCGGAAGGCCGTGGAACAGGTATCCCCATCATCCGCAAAGAAATGGCAAAAAACGGTTCGCCGGAACCACGTTTTGAAACAGACGATACATATAGCTATTTCATTACAACGCTCCCTGTGCATCCTGCTTTCCTGTCGGATGGCGGTGTAGATGGCGGTGTAGATGGCGGGATAAATGATGGGATAAATAATGTTGAGAATCAAATAGATAAGATTTTAAACTTTCTCCATGATGGGATAAATGGCGGTGTAAATGGCGGTGTAAATGAAATAGTAAATATTCTACTTAATGCATCTGGGTTGAATGCGAATGAAATAGCTGTCCGCACCAATAAAAGTTTGCGCACAACAGAACGTTTTCTCCAAAAATTACGCAAGAAAGGAATCATAGAATTTCGCGGAATCCCCAAAACCGGCGGTTATCATTTAACAGAGAAAGCCAAAGACAAACTGAAGTAATATTTATGTCGTCCCGCCGTAAGCTGACAGCCTATTTCAATAAACCTACGCCGCTTTACGCTAAACCGTGGGTGGTGGTTATCGTCGCATCTTTGTTGATAGGTTTTCTTTTAGGTTTTTTTCAACCTTTCGGAATAGAGCGTTTCAGCATAACAGTAAAGTGCTACGTCGTAATCGGTTTTACTTTAGTGACCGCAATATCTACATCTATAGTTGGGTATTTACTGCCGTTCCTATTCAAAAAGTTCTATAATCCGTTAACATGGACTATAGGAAAGAATAGTATAAATCAGTTTGTTCTTATATTACTGATTGCATTGGGAAATTCCTTTTTTGACTGGAGTATAAGCCATCGGCAAACCGAAACTTTCGGCTTCGTCTTGTTATCGTACATACTGATAACGTTGCTGATCGGAATTATACCTGCCGTCGTGTCGTTCTTTATTATACAAAATGATAGGTTAAAGCGAAATCTTCATGA
>JAISFI010000106.1 GCA_031263685.1 Dysgonamonadaceae bacterium
ATGCTCAACCGTCTTGAAGCGTCATTCGAATCGCAGAAAATGTTTGTAAGCAATGTTTCGCACGAACTGCGCACGCCGATGTCCGCCCTGATTGCGGAACTCGAACTCTCGCTTCACCGCGAACGCTCGAATGAGGATTACAAAAAGGTTGTCGAAGAGGCGCTTGCCGACGCCCGCAAAATTGAAAAACTCTCCACCGGACTGCTCGACCTCGCAAAGGCAAGCTATCGTGCCGACCAAATCGGGATGCAGCACGTCCGCTTAGACGAGATCCTGCTGGATGCAAGTGCGATGGTGATGAAGGCAAGGAGCGACTACAATGTCAACCTGACGTTCAACGACGACGCTGGCGACGAACAGATGGTCACGGTCATCGGCAACGAATACCTGCTGCGCACCGCCTTCGTCAACCTGATGGAAAACAACTGCAAGTTCTCGCACAACCATAGCTCTACCGTGCAAATATCCTTCCCTGACAACAAAGTTTACATCCGCTTTTCGGACACGGGCATCGGTATTCCGCCGGAAGACATGGAGCAACTCTTCAAACCGTTTTACCGTGGAAAAAACCGCTATTTCTCGGAAGGAAGCGGCATCGGACTGACCCTCGCGGAACGCATCGTCAAGCTGCATGGCGGAACGGTTTCGGTCGATTCCCATCCGGGCGAAGGGACAGTTTTTACGCTTGTGTTTGGATGTGCTTAACCCACATTATTGAGTTTTTGTTACATAGTTTTGTATATTTTTTCCTTATCAAAAAAGAGAAACATAGTGTATTTCAAAAATAAAACATTATCTTTGCGCTTTGATTTGCACTACAGACATTGGTCTTTCTAAGTTAATATGGAATTAAATTCACTTACGGCGGTATCTCCGGTGGATGGCAGGTATCGGGACAAAACAGTTTCTCTCTCCGGTTATTTCTCAGAATTTGCTCTGATTAAATATCGAGCGCTCGTTGAGACAGAATATTTTATTGCCCTTTGTGAATGGCAACTTCCCCAATTAAAGGACATCGCGGAACCGGACTTATTTCATTCTTTACGGAAAATTTATACGGAATTTACATTGGATGATGCCCGGAAAATAAAGGAAATTGAAAAGACAACCAATCACGATGTAAAAGCCGTTGAATATTTTATCAAGGAAAAATTTGAATCCTTGCACCTGGAGGCTTATAAGGAATATATTCATTTCGGATTAACGTCGCAGGACATCAATAATACGGCGGTTCCCTTATCAATCAAAGAGGCGCTTTCGGAGGAATATTATCCTTTGATGAATCAGTTGCTGGATGTATTGAAGCAATATGCCTGCGAATGGGAAACAATTCCTATGCTGGCGCGAACGCATGGACAACCTGCCTCGCCGACACGTTTGGGAAAAGAAATCCGGGTATTTGTCAGCCGTTTGGAACAGCAACTCCATTTGTTGCGTCTTACGCCTGTTTCGGCAAAATTCGGAGGTGCAACCGGTAATTTCAACGCACACCATGCCGCTTATCCGGATATTGACTGGAAAACCTTCGCCAACCGTTTTGTAAGCGAAAAACTGGGATTAATCCGGGAAGAATACACTACACAGATCGCCAATTATGATAATTTAGCAGCCCTGTTCGACGCCTTGAAACGCATTAATACCATTTTGCTGGATTTGTCAAAAGATTTTTGGCAATACATCGCAATGGAATATTTCAAACAGAAAATCAAAGCCGGCGAAATCGGTTCTTCCGCTATGCCGCACAAAGTAAATCCGATTGATTTCGAAAACGCAGAAGGAAACCTGGGTATCGCTAATGCCCTGCTGGAACATCTTGCAGCCAAACTGCCGATTTCCCGCCTGCAAAGAGATTTAACGGATTCCACGGTATTGAGAAATGCCGGTCTTCCTTTTGCACATATTCTGATCGCTATACAAAGCCTTTTGAAAGGCTTGAATAAACTTTTATTGAACGAAAACGTTATATCAAAAGACTTAGGTAATGCTTGGGCTGTGGTAGCCGAGGGTATTCAGACCATCTTGAGAAGAGAAGGTTATCCTGAGCCTTATGAAGCATTAAAGGCGTTGACTCGTACTAATGAATCGATTACGGCAGACGCGATCCGCACATTTATCGATTCTTTAAATGTGAATGAACAGATTAAAAACGAATTAAAAACAATTACGCCTCAAAATTATACAGGCATTTAATTAATTTAGAGTTAAAAAATAAAATTACAAACACGCTATCAAAATTCTCAAAACATGACTACAGAGAGAGAGGACTGGAAGCCCCGTTACAACAACGACGGGCAAAATGACAACGGGCAAAATCGTGAGAGAAGACCGTATCAATCTTACAATCGTTCCAATTATGGAAACAGCGCAAACGCCAATTACGGACGGCAGGATAATCGTACAAACTACAGCCGTTCCAATGGAAATTATGACCGAACCGGTTCCGGTGGAAACTACAACTGGCAGGGGGGTAGCAATTATGACCGACAGGGTAGCTATGACCACCGGCAGAATAGTTATGACCGGCAAGGAAATTACGAGCACCGGCAAGGAAGCTATGACCGGTCTTATAATCGTTCCGGAAACAATTACGACAGGCAGGAGAATATGTACAACTCCCATCCTCAACGTAATTCCGACAATTATTCCGGCGATGCAGGGCAGGCTAACGGTACCGTGAAAAAACGCAGACCCCGGGTAGGCGAAGTCGTCGAACGGCAAAGCGGAAGTTATAACCGCAATACCTCCTATCAACAAAAGCCGCAATCACGTAACGGACGTCCGCAACAAGGCGGAAGGATGCAAAACAAAGGCAGGAATAAAAACGCTAATTTCGATCCTAATTCCAAGTACAGTGTGCAAAAGCAACTGAAATACAGGGAAGAACATTTCGACCCGAATGAACCGATCCGTTTGAATAAATACCTGGCGAATGCCGGCATCTGTTCCCGCCGCGAAGCGGACGAATTTATCTCGGCAGGCGTAGTGAAAGTAAACGGGGAAGTTGCTACCGAAATGGGAACGAAAGTAAAACGAGCCGATCTGGTAACCTTCCATGAGCAGCCGGTCAAGCTGGAACACAAAATTTATATTGTACTGAACAAACCTAAAAATTGTGTTACAACTGCCGACGATCCACAGGAAAGACTGACCGTGATGGATCTGGTGAAGAACGCTTGCCAGGAACGGATCTTCCCCGTAGGAAGATTAGACCGGAATACTACCGGCGTTCTCTTATTGACGAATGACGGGGATCTGGCATCCAAACTGACTCATCCTAAATTCCTGAAAAAGAAAATTTATCATGTCTGGCTGGATAAAAACGTGACTGTGGAAGATATGCAAAAACTGGCGGAAGGTATCGAACTGGAAGACGGAGAAATTCATGCAGATGCGATCAGTTATGTCACGGAAACCGATCAGGATCAAGTCGGGATTGAAATCCATTCCGGACGCAACCGGATTGTTCGCCGCATGTTTGAAAGTTTAGGATACCACGTTATCCGCTTAGACCGGGTTTATTTCGCGGGATTAACCAAGAAAAACCTGAAAAGAGGTCACTGGCGATACCTGAACGAAAAAGAAGTATCCATGTTACGCATGGGTGCATTTGAATAACACTGGCATGTATGAAAAGAACAAGAATAGTTGAATTGCTAAACAGTAGCAACTTGGGCGAAACAGTCTGCGCTAAGGGATGGGTCAGAACGCGCAGGGGTAATAAAAACATTGCATTTATTGCTTTGAATGACGGCTCAACCATCAACAACATTCAGATTGTGGTTGACTTGTCCTGTTTTGACGAAGAATTTCTTAAACCGGTTACTACGGGCGCCTGCATCGGCGTAACCGGTTTACTGGTCGAATCGCAGGGACAAGGGCAAAATACCGAAATCCAGGCGCAGGAAATTGAAGTCTATGGCGCTGCCGATCCGTCTGTTTATCCTTTGCAAAAGAAGGGACATTCCCTGGAATTTCTGAGGGAAATCGCTTACCTGCGTCCGCGTACCAATACTTTCGGCGCGATTTTCCGCCTTCGTCATCACCTGGCATTTGCCATTCACGAATACTTCAATAAACAGGGCTTTTACTATTTCCATACGCCGCTTATCACCGGATCGGACGCCGAAGGAGCAGGTTCCATGTTTCAGGTAACTACCCTGGATATGAATCATCCGCCTAAAACCGCGGAGGGTAAGATTGATTATTCGCAGGATTTTTTCGGACATGCTACGAACCTGACGGTTTCGGGACAGTTGGAAGGAGAATTGGGCGCTATGGCGCTGGGAGGAGTTTATACTTTCGGACCGACTTTCCGGGCGGAAAATTCCAATACGCCCCGTCATCTGGCCGAATTTTGGATGATAGAGCCGGAAGTAGCTTTCTACGAAATTGACGACAATATGGATTTGGCGGAAGATTTCTTAAAATACCTGATTCGCTATGCGCTGGAAAATTGCAGGGATGATCTGGAATTTCTTTGCAAGATGTATGACAATGAATTGATCGATCGCTTGAATTTCGTAATCAACAATGATTTTGTTCGTCTGACGTATACGGAAGGTGTTGAAATACTGGAAAAATCGGGACAGTCATTTGAATTTCCGGTTTACTGGGGCGCCGACTTGCAATCCGAACATGAACGTTATCTGGTAGAAAAACATTTCAAACGTCCGGTTATCCTGACCGATTATCCGAAAGAAATAAAATCTTTCTATATGAAGCAGAATGAAGACGGGAAAACCGTTCGCGGCATGGACGTTCTTTTTCCGAAAATCGGAGAAATCATCGGTGGCTCACAGCGGGAAGAAAGCTACGAAAAACTGATGAAGCGTATCGACGAACTGAATATGTCGACAGAATGTCTGTGGTGGTATCTGGATACCCGTAAATTCGGTACTGCTCCACACTCTGGCTTTGGCTTGGGCTTCGAACGTCTGATCCTGTTTGTGACCGGCATGGCGAATATCCGCGATGTAATACCGTTTCCGAGGACGCCGAATAATGCGGAGTTTTAGAACTAAGAATGATTTTGTTGCAACAGCGAGAGCGAGGGGTAGTTTCAACTGCTGAATGCAACTTTATTATTTTGCAAAGACTTTGTTGCAACGATGCTATAACTACATTTCTGCTTAGCATCGTTGCATTTATTTCAGCATACTTTATAAGAATCGGGCATGCCCATTCCTGTAAATTTATTCAATACCAGGAATTTCAACTTTACTTCAGTTGTCTGATTTTCTTTTGTACGAGCCATTAACTCCCCCGCCGGAAATTGTTTTATATCTAAACATAACTACTTCATTTAAACTTCTTTGGTGATACCCCTGTTTTTCTTTCCATTTCTTGGAACCATGTTCCTGTATGTATTTCACTGTTTCATTGCGTTGAATCAGATATTCCGGTAACGGTTTTTTCTTTCTGGACAAATAAACAACCGCATTTTTTGGCGGGGGAATAACCTGCTCCACATCATGTCCCAAAACTTCTCTGAACTCAAATTTGTCATACGCTCCATCTTCCTTAAAACTTTTTATCCTTGAGAACTCTCCTTTCAGCATCCGGATACCCACCGAGGCGTCATCTTCGTTATTGCCGGTTAATTCTACCGAAAGAATCTCCCGGGTTATCAAGTCTATACAAATGTGCAATTTACGCCATGTTCGATGCTTGCTCTATCCGTGTTTACGAACTTTCCATTCGCCTACTCCACAGACTTTCAACCCGGTGGAATCTATGCCGATAATCAAATTTTCACCCCTGTTCAACTGGTCTTCAATTGCAACCGGAAGCTCTTTCTGACGGCGGCACAAGGTTGTGTAATCCGGTATCGGAAGGGCGAATTTGCCCATCAACTCAAATAAACTTTTCAAAAAATCGGTACTCTGACGGTAACGGAGACCATAATTAAGTTTAACCAAAAGGCAACACCGAAATAATGCTGTCCGAATACGTCTGTTCTCCAACCTCTCACAACCAACAAGGGGAACCTGTCGGCACATACATCATCCGGATACGGGTGGAGACGGCAGCGCACCTGTTGCGGTATTCGGAAATGCCGGTCAGTGAAATTGCTTACCGCACAGGATACGATACGCCTTCTTCCCTGTCGAAAGTATTTCGGATGCTTTACCAAATTTCGCCGAGCGAGTATCGTAACAATAAAAATTTTACAATCATGAGACCAGTTCAATTAAACGAAAATTTGAATCTGAAAGCGCCAAAAATATTGACGCTGGAACCTAAACAGGTTATTTATCTAAAATTAACGGGCAACTACCAAACGCTGGATTTTTGCGGTGCATGGAGTCGCCTGTGGCAGTTCGTCAAGGAAAACAAGCTCTTTTCCGCCGGTATCGA
>JAISFI010000142.1 GCA_031263685.1 Dysgonamonadaceae bacterium
CGTGGATATTCGGCGACATTGACGAACCGCTGGAAACCGTGATTTTGGAAACTCCCGATGATGATCTGGGAATCGCCAAAGAGGCCTGCTATTTCTGGAACGTCGCGGATTTCCCCGTCCGCCTCATACAATACGCATTTGCAATAAAAAGCTACGACGGGCTGATGTTTACTTCGGAAAAACTTGACGCACAGGAAATGAACGAACGGCTGTTGGCACACGGCATGGAAAAAAAATCCCTGCTCAAATCCTACGTCCTCTTTCAGAAAAGTTACAATTTCGAATGGCTTTTCGCCGGCTGGCGCCACCTGCTCGATGACCAGCCCAACGCCATCGCCCTCTATAAAGAAATCGACGAAGAAACCCGCGCCCTTCTCTTGAAGGCGCAGTATATGTATTCCGAAGAAGAACGCCCGCCCATTGACCTGATCGTTCATGCCCTCACGCAGCCGGACGCCGAAACACCGCAGACACAGCTGCTGATCATACTCGGCATGAGTCCGGAAATAGACGCCCGCCTCGCGGCTCATCCCCAAGCCCAAGACGTGAAAAACGCTCTGCTCGCTCTCACAAAAAACAAAGTCATGGATATCAGCAAAACCGCGCAGAAAATAGTGGACAGGTTTTACGGCATCATCATCCAAGACCCCTTTGTTGCAGAATGCACAAAACACGGTCTGCCCGTAAGCGCGCCCCTCCTGTCGCTGCTCATGAACCTGACGTCGGACGAGCAGCCGGAAGCCCCCTACAAAGAATCGCTGGACAAGCTCTTTGCCGAAAATCCCGACTGCTTCACCTCAATTTTCCGACACGAAAATCCCTGCTACCGCCTGTTCACCGCCGCCTATCTCTACGACCGCGAGCCATCGGCGCAAACCATGGACAAAGTCGCCGATAACGCCGCCGAAGTCTTTATGCGCATAGCGCCGGGCTTCCCTTTCGGTGAAACCGCTGCGCTCTTCGAACGTTTTGCCGAAGTCCCCGGAATGTCAGCCTTAGTTAAAAATATAAAACACATAGACTCGGAAAAACCGGAAGCGCTGTATACCTGCCACGCGATCGCCAACGCCTACGCGCTTGCCGACGGAAAAATCCCCATGCTCTACCGCATACTCTGCACCTATTGCGGAGCCGAAGAAAGCTGGTCTTTTAACCGCGCCAAAATATGCATGCAAGCAATCGCGCGCTGCCGCGGAGACATCACTGAGGAAGCTTTTATCGAACGCTATCCCACACCGGACAGCGAATATCAAATCACGCAATACACATATTATGACATGGAATACTGCAAGGACAAGCTAGACGAAGCCATCCGCGCCCATCCCCAGGCAGCCCTGGACGTGCTGCGGGAAGGCCCCTTGGGACAAAAACGCTTCAACATCGCATGGCGCATCTGGGAGGCCGGAATAGGTCTCGAATGGATGGATCTTTTCGCCGAAAGATCAAAACAGGTGATCCGAAGCGCATTGTATAAAAATATGACGGACGACGAGATAGAGCAATTTTACATACTCCGCACAGCCAAACGCAGCGATATAAGCGTCTCCCGGGAGGAAGCCGACAGTTTTCTCGACTGGCTCTACAGCGAAAACGAACCGGACATAGACGGCGCCGTGCTTTCGGAAAAAATTGAATTCGAGTATGCGCTCAATCTTTTCATCCCGTTCCGGAAATACAAATCATTTCCCGCGCGCATGTTCAGGTATATTATTTATACGAAATACTACTCTGCCCTGAGTGATATTAAAAAATTCATACCGGAAGATGAATTGAAAAAATACCTCGCCGCGAATGGCCAGACATTCAAGGAAAAACTCAGGGAGGCCATTTACTTCAACGAGAATGAAAAAGAAATATTCGCAATGCTGACGCAATCGACCCGGGAAACCCTGGCGGCTTACCAAAAAGTGAGCGAGTACTTTCAGGGCAAAATATTTTCCGCCTTCCGTCATGCCGGAACACGCGAAGAGGTAAACCTGTTTATTGAAATCTATCTGGACCCAAAAAACAAAAGAGAGGCGGGCGAAATATTACTGGGCATTGAAAACATAAAAGATTTGATCGATAGGCATCCCCGCAAACATGAAATCATAAAAGCCTTGGAAAAAGAAACCCAAAGCTCTTACTCATCGTGTGCGGAAGCCGCGCAAAAGCTGCTGGCGAAATTGAAATGAATCTCCACACAGCAAGCTATGCGGCAGCAGTTGTCATGCCGACCCCGTAGAAAATAAGGATAGGGCGCTCACGTCTCGCGCCCGCCGCAAGACATGCGCTCCTTAGTTGTCGCGCTACGGCTGGGGTAAACTCCAGTCGGCATCCATTTTTAAACTTGGATACCGGCTTTCGCCGGTATGACAGCTAAGCGGTTCCCCGCAGCAAGCTGCGGGGTATTTCAAATAATAAACAAAAAATGCAATGCATAATGTATCTTAAAATAACGGAGTATTAGCCATGAAAATAAGTCCTGTCGCGTGCCCAAGCAATGAAGAAGTCTTTGACCTGGTTCACGGCACCTTCCTGCTTTGGGACGAAAATACCGTCATGCGCAACTGGAACGACGAAGTTATCGCTATCGATATTTCCGATCCCCTGCATATCAAACAAATCGGGAAAATGCAGATGACCTGCTCCGTCATGAACATGGCGGTGTATCAGGATACTCTCATCGGCAGGAGCGGTTTTGGGTGGAGGAAACCCGGCCTGTTATGTCCCATCTTTTACAGCGCGGAAATTTCCGATCCGGTATGACAACTTGGCCGTTTTTCTCATGCGTTTGTCGTGGCAATGAGGTACGGTTCCCGGCAAGCCGGATAAAAACATTTGTAGAATTAAAGGAATGTATCATGACATTTTTTAAAGTAAAAGACCGTCTGCAGGAATGTCTTGAGTGGAAATTCGTAGGACAGACAAAAGGAGGAAGCACATGAACGACGACAGTAAGGAACAAAACGTAGCCTATACGGCGCAATATCAGGAGCGCCTCAAAGAGCTCGAGCATGTTTTTGAGGTAGAGCCGCAGCAGTTTATCCAAAAGCATGTGCTGGGCGACAATGAATATTTTGTCGAGATCAAATGCTATCTAATAGATAAAAGAGGAGAAGACGGGGTCATTAGCCGTACCGGCGTCAGCAAAACGCTGGTAACAAACGCGGCAAACGAAACCGTGCTGGAGATAAAATCCGCCTACGAAGATCAGTTCGTAAACCTCGTGAAGCACCGCAACGGCAAGGACTATCTGGTGTACCGAAAGGATCTGTACGGTTATTCCATATACGACGTGGCGGACAAAAAGAGCGTGGATTATTTCCCAAAGGAAAGCCTCGACGGAGGCGAAACGTTTATCTGGTGTTCGGTCAAATACTGCGCCGTCAATGACGTGCTGGCCGTTCAGGGCTGCTACTGGGCATGTCCATACGGTTTTATTTTTTACGATTTCTCCGCCCCGATGGAAGTTCCCCTGAAGCTCCTCACCGACAAGTATTACACCGGTTTCGATCACAGCGTGATAGCGGTAGAGTTTACCGAAAAAGGGGAATGTGAGTTGACAGTGAGTAAAACTGAGCAAATGATAGTAGATGTACGGTCGCCGGAGAAACAGCACGAATAATTTTCCCGTTGAAATAATCGGAGGGAAGCCGGCAGTTGCCAAATGAAACATTTTTAAAAATTAGAGGAAAACAAATGTTATATTACTATATCCAAGAAAGTATCTGTTCGCCTTATCTGATTACCGGCGCATTAACAAGTATCCCTAAAAAATCGTGGAGGGAACCCGCTATTTCATTTACCAAAGGTGCAAAAATTGAAGAGGCGGTACCGAATCCCATGATTTATGAGGTAAATTTTCCCGAATCGGTTAATCCTCCTTATCTTCAACGCACACATCCTGTGGTAAACGGGATTTTTTTGGAAGCATTGCAAAAAGCTGGAGTTGATAATTTCCAGCTTTTTCCCGCTGAACTGCATAATCCCGAAACCGGAAAAAAGTGGACAGGGTACAATATACTCAATGTCATCGGTTTAGTTGACGCCGCATTATTGGAAGAATGTGAATACGATGTTATCATGGATGGCAATGATAAAATTCCTTCTGTTTATGGTTTTCACAAACGTGTTTTTTCCGCTGAAAAACTTAAAAATAAACCGGAGATGTTTCGCCTTTGGCACAGTAAGGAGCTGTGTATTTCTGAACGTGTTGCGGATGTACTTAAAACAATAATGACTTTTACCGAATGGAACCTTACCGGTACGCCAATTGAAGTAAAATAATTGAAGTGAAAATTATCAATGGAAAAATAGAGAGATGGTTGATGAAATAAATGAAATGAATGGTAAAAAAAATAAAATGGAGTACGGCACAACTGCGTATAACAGGATTGTTTACGCTTCGCCGCAGGTAGGCGGCTTGGGCTGCGGTTTTTGACAATTGAAACTATTAAAACCATATTTATAAAATAAAGATATGGAAAAAAAGGAGATTCATTATGGGAAAAACGATTTTGACCATTGGCGAAACGCAATACGGTGTGGACAGCTTCACCTACAGCCTGAACAGGCCGCGGGGCGGCGCATCCGGCGAGTTGAACTATCTGTCCGTTTCCCTCGGCATTATGGGAAAAAACAACCTTGACGTCCTCATGCTCAAGGGGCCTTTCGACTGCACGGTAAGCATTTATGACGAGTCCGGCATTCTGTTCAAGCGCCTTGAGTTCGAGGGCGCCGAAATCGTAACCTACGGCGGCAACACGTCCAACCAATCTTCTTACTTCCCAAGCATACAACTGGAAGCCGTAACCGTACGTTTTGACGGCGTCGAGGCGCGTGTAAAAACCGGCAATGAATAGGTTATAAAGGAAACACAGCTAGGGTATCACAGGGCGCAGGCATTGACAATTCCGGCGCTGGGTGTGAAGATGACAGGATAACGCATGGGCGTATTGCAGCCGCGGCGATGCGTACCGCAGGAAAGGGGACACAGACCACCTGTCCATTGCCGACTACAGTCAGGCGATCCGGCTGTACCCTGATAATGCGGAGATGTATTACAACTCACCGCCGGCAGGCGGCTCGGGCTGCGGTTTTTGACAATTGAAAATATTAAAACCATATTTGTAAAATAACGATATGGAAAAAAATGGAAAAAAAGGAGATTCATTATGGGAAAAACGATCTTGACCATTGGCGAAACGGAATACTGCGTTGACAGCTTCACCTACAGCCTGAACAGGCCGCGGGGCGGCTCGTCCGGCGAGTTGAACTATCTGTCCGTTTCCCTCGGCATTATGGGAAAAAACAACCTTGACGTCATCATGCTCAAGGGGACTTTCAACTGCGTAGTAAGCATTTATGACGAGTCCGGCATTCTGTTCAAGCGCCTTGAGTTCGAGGGCGCCGAAATCGTCAGCTACAGCGGCAACACGTCTAACCAGACTTCTTACTTCCCAAGCATACAACTGGAAGCCTCAACGGTACGTTTTGACGGCGTCGAGGCGTGTGTAAAAACCGGCAATGAATAGGGTATAGTATGTATATCATCAATAATTTTTTTAACGATACGGGAATCATAAAGACAGAAGCGGAACTCGTAAATCTCCTTGACCCGATGCCGTTCACCTACGATTACGATTATTATTTATTCAATTTTGCCGACGAGTCCCGGCCTTTCCCGCAAATATCCGTGTATGCGCGGGGACGCATGTGCGTCATACAGTATCTGGCTATGGAAAACAACAGCATGACCGTACACGTGGCATACAACCCGGACATTGACGAAACATCCGAAACGGTATGGTTTTTCACCAATCCCCAAGGCAACGAGGTGCGGTTTCCGGTAAATTGGATAAAATCTTTTGCAGAATTAAAGGAATGTATCATGACATTTTTTAAGGTAAAAGACCGCCCGCCGCAATGTCTTGAGTGGAAATTTGTAGGGCAAACGGAAGGAGGAAACTCAGCGTGAATGATTTTTCCGTTGAAGTGGAATGTACCGAGTGAATGTCATCGGATTCAACCGTAGTTATGATTTCCGGCGCGGCCTTAGCGACGGCGGAAATGATTACGGTTACAATTATGTATTGAAACGCAGCGAGGATTAGATTTTTGTTGTTGACTATATTGGAGGCATATTATGGGCTATGATGTAACGTATCATCCTATTTCTGAAGATGAAATTCAAGAATGGTATTTTGACGTTCTTGAAAATATTGAGAAACTCGATGAAATTGCAGAACAATATGAACTAAACGAGTCCAATACCGACAGATACAAAGAAATTATCAAAGCAGGCTTGAAAGTTACCGACGATGAAACATTTGACGATACACATGGGTTTTATATAGCGATAGTTCAGGGGTTTTTAAGACAGTATTTTTATACCCGCGGTTCGGCATTTTCGTTTGTAATTGATCAAAGAGATCATTTTGAAACATATACTAAAAAATGGCAAGACATTGTTAAACATAAAATTGTAAATCCAATAAACAATAGAATTACTCAAAATTATTCTTCGGGCGTATATATTCCATATGAAAAAGTGCTTAAATTACTGAGAGTTTATAAATATTCTGTTGACTTGGAGAAACAATATTCACACAAGAGAATAAATGTCTTTGTAAAGGCATTGGAATATGCAAAAAATAATAAATTGGGTTTATTGGAAGCAACCGAAGTAATAGAACCGAATGTATATGACTTAAATAATTCATCCGGATACACAGATTTCTGGAATTGTGATCATGAGGGGCCTCTTCTATACCGCGAGGCAGTAGAGGATCAACTTCGTGAAATGAAAATGAAAATGGAAATGGAAAAGAAAAATAAAAATGACAAATAACGGAGTACTCACACACGCCGTATAACAGGCTTGATTAGCGGCTCGTGCGGCGAAAACCGCAGTTACACCCTTTGTCCAATTTTTCTCCATATATTTTGCCCGCGCTGGTCTTTGCTGCGCAAAGCGCTTATTCTGGTCGCCAAAACGGAACATTATGTGCCATACACCCCTAAAATTGGTTGGAATACATTATTAAACCCAAAAATTCCATTAGAGCTTTCTAAAAACTATCTTTTTTCCTTTGTCGTCATCAACCCACTTGAATTTTCTGCTTACATGCCGTCATTCCGAACTTGTTTCGGAATCTGCTATTGCAGTTGTCGTATTATGCCGCCTAGCAAACTACAGACCCTGAAACGAGTTCAGGGTGACACACTAGTCTAGTTTGTCATCAACCCACTTATTTGTATTTAACTTTCCCGATTACGACACTCGGGACAGCCTCTATGCCGTGTCATCCCCGAGTGTCTTTGTCGGGGATCCATTTTGCCGTT
>JAISFI010000280.1 GCA_031263685.1 Dysgonamonadaceae bacterium
CGCATCGAACGCTTCGCATAATATCGGAAAATGGTAAAGCACTAAATGATATTCGGATTACGGACAGTTGGGGCAGAACGCTGCTGGATGCACCGGCAGTATCTTCTTCGGTTTATGAATATCAGACGCCTGCGCCCGGAGTTTACGTCGTGCGCGTTGGTGCAGAAGTAAAGAAAGTAGTCAGTATCCGGTAAAAGCAACAAAAAACAGAACATCATGAAAAGAAATTATAAAGTTTTCAGTAGCATAGTGATTGTAATAGTGATGCTGTATGTCCTGACGCCGGCGTATGCCGGCGTGGGACTGTATGGTAAGCAACAATCCTCCATCTCATCCACACAGACTGGCGAGACGAAACAAAACCTGTTATCGTCTTCCTCATCAAACGGTAGCATCGGTCTATTTGATAATTCCTCCCAATCTACCTTGACGGCATCGCCCGGCGGCGTTGGCAACGGTCACGGTAGCCACGTTCCGGTAGCGGATGGCCTCGGCATCCTGCTGCTGCTGGCAGGAGGATATCTTTTGAAAAAGAAGCCTTGAACGATGATTTTTGTCTGAACTGTGTTTAAAATCATTTTAATCACAGTTCAGACAAATTTAGCTTTTAACTTTCCCTTTCCATCCCTATATATAGGGATAGTCCCCTCCAAAAATAACCATAAATAGGGATTGGTTATCTCATTTTTTATGCGTTACTTTGCGGCGATTTTTAGGAAAATATATTATATGAAACAATTATTATCTTTCTTACTCACGATACTTTGCTCTGTCTATTGTATTTCCGTAGAAGCACAATCGGAAAAAAGTGATGCAAAAACACCTGTCGAATGGAATTTCGACAAATATCGCTTCGGCGGATACGGTGAGATACTCTTTCAACACATGAACTATGGAGCAAACCGGTACAAAGATCCTTCCGGCGCTATTTCCGACAACCGGTCGTATATCACGATTCCCCGCACGATTTTCGCCTTAGACTACAAGTTTAGAGACGATATTGTGCTCGGTACCGAGATCGAGTTTGAATACGGAGGTACCGGAGCCGCCATGGAACTGGAATATTCCGAAGCCGGAGAGTATGAAATGGAAATAGAAAAAGCCGGAGAAGTCGCTTTGGAGCAGTTTCACCTGACAAAACGCTTTTGCGATGGATTTAATATTCGCGTCGGACACATGATCGTTCCTGTCGGCCTGACCAATGCGCACCATGAACCCATCTTCTTTTTCGGGACAACACGCCCGGAAGGCGAAGTAGCGTTGCTTCCTTCCACCTGGCACGAAACAGGAATTGCCGTCTTGGGATACCTTTCTTCATTCCGGTATGAGTTGATGCTCGTGAACGGGCTTGACCCCAATGGTTTTTCGACCGCCAACTGGGTGGGAAGCGGAAAACAGGGCATCTTTGAACAAGTCATCGCAACCGACCCCGCCGTTGCCGGCAGAGTAGAATATTCGGGCGTAAAAGGATTGCGAATAGGCGTTTCGGGATATTACGGAAACTCTGCGAAAAACTCCACCAAACCACAAAACATGACAGGTTTGAAAGGTACCGTATCCATCTTGTCGTCCGATGCACAATACAATGCCCACCACATCATAGCCCGGGCAAATTTCATATACGGCAACCTGGCCGATTCCAAAGCCATTTCGGACGTCAATCGCCGAACGTTTAAGAAAACTGGCTATCCCATAACCGAAGTGGCAAAGAATGCCATGACTTATGCCGTTGAAGCCGGATATGACATCTTTTCTTTTTGGGGTTTGAAAGAAAAACTCTATCCTTTTGTTCGTTATGAATATTATAATACGGCCGAAAAATTGGAAGCCGGCGTCAAACAGCAACCCCGTTACAAAAGAGATCTGAAAACCGCCGGAATTAATTATCATATACTTCCCAACTTAGTGGTAAAAGCCGATTATTCTATCCGGAGAATCGACGCCGGAAATTACAACGACGAGCATACCCTGGGCGTAGGCGTCGCCTATACAGGATGGTTTATAAGAAAATAAAGCTTGAACAACAGAAATTATTCACAAATTAAAAACGAGTATAATGTTAAAATTAAAAACAATGGTAAATTTAAAATTCAGAACAATGAGAAATGCTAAATCGTACTGGGGTATTACCGCCCTTTTTCTACTGGGACTGTTTTCTGCTTGCGGCGAAGACAAAGACAATGCAGCAACGAACAGTGACGTCGACATTAACAATCCTGAAATAGAAGCTTTCGCTACAAGCGAAAAATGGAATAACTATTTAGTGGCGGCCACAGACGAACTCTATAAGGATTGTCTGAAACTGTGGGCTGCATGGGCAGGGCCTGATGCTTTAACGGACGAAGAAAAAGCCATCGTTAGTAGCGATTTCTGGACAAGCAGCGAATTAAATGCCCCCAACGGATATGCTTCAATCGTTAAAAATCCCGGAAATGCAATTTATCCCAGTGGCATTAACGCCATAGAAGCAACAATCATACAAGGCACCATAGACATTGCCGGCGAAGTGGGAGCACAAAAAATCGGCGGTCCTTACGGATTTGCTGTTGCCGAAGATTATGTTTCCGCGGTATTGGAAGTTGAATCGTGGTATAGCTGGAACTCTATCACAGACTATTCCGACAATATCGTAAGTATCCGTAATTCCTATTTCGGCGGAATCGGAAGTACAACGGCGCAAACAAACTCGCTCTCCGGTTTTGTAAAAGAAATAGATCCGGGTCTGGACGCCGAAATCTCGGCGGCTATCAATGCTGCGTACACCGGTATTAAAACAATGGATATGCCGTTCCGCAACAATCTGACCGGCCCTAAAGTGGTAGCTGCAATGGAAGCATGCGCCGCCCTGGAAACTATTTATGAAGAAAAATTACTGAAATTAGTGGACGAACAAGGAAGAAGTTATAACTTTGTCCCGATTTTGACGAAATATGCCGATGATGTTGTCGTGAAAACTTACGAGGATATGAAAAATAAAGCAAAAGCATTGAAAGACGCCGCAAAAAACTATGCGGATAATCCAAGCAATCAAAGATTAAGCGCTGCCTGCAATGCCTGGAAAGCTACCCGTATCCCGTGGGAACAAAGCGAAGCTTTCCTTATCGGACCGGCCGATATATTGGGACTTGATCCTTCATTAGACAGTTGGCCGTTAGATCAGGACGACATTTTAACTATTTTGAAAGATAACAGTTTTAATACAGTGGAAGAGATACTGGACGCTATTTCCAGAGATGACAATGTATGCGGTTTCCACACCATAGAATTGTTATTATTCAACAACGGTCAGGATAGAACAGTGAAATAAAGATTCTTATTCTATACAAAATCCTTAAAGATCTAAGAATCTTTCAAGGGCTATCGTTGCGGTCTTGATCTGTATATGCTCTCTCCATCGAATCTATTGATGATAGAGAGAGGGCGTGGCAGGTTAAGTCCGCAATGATAGTTAAAGAGGTGATATATGGGAGGCCTTTTCGCATAGAGTAAGTTTATGTAATTTATAATGAATGAGTAACAGAAGAAAAATACGGATACGCGCTTGTATTGTCATGCCTCGCGTTGTTATGCTGCTCTGCATAACAACATTTTTTGCATGTGACAGACAGGAAGATATTATTATTAAAGATCAATACGGCAAAATAGCAGACGCCGCTCAATTATCGGCCGGAACATCTACTATTTTCAACATCGGAAATTCAGCTTATGACACACCTGCTTCATGGGTTACCGGCAATTTGCTAACCCGCTTTTACGCCGGAGATAAATTATATGATGACAATCGAAGCACAGAAGGCGGTAAAGGCCCTCTGTATGCCGGATCGTCCTGCGGTAGTTGTCATAATCATGCCGGCAGAACACTCCCGTCTATGTACACCAAAGATGCAGGAAGCGGATCTTCGGGATTTTCGTCGCAATTAGTGTATATCACCAGACAAAACGGTTTCTTCTTCCGAAACTACGGACGGGTACTGCACGACCAGTCTATCAAAGGAGTAGAGGTAGAGGGCAAGTTGAAGGTTCATTTTACCGAAGAGGAATTTTCTTTTCCCGACGGCGAAAAATATTCCTTGCAAACGCCTCACTATGAGATAACGGAATGGTATGCCGACAGTATCTCGCCAAAAGATTTAATCGTAGATGTACATATTCCGCTCCGTCACGTGGGGATGGGACAAATCATGGCATTAGACCATGACGAACTCCGCCGCTTGGCCGCGCTGAGCAATTATCCGGAATATGGCATCTCCGGCCGTCTGAGTATGATTACCGAACGCAACAAACAATACATCGGCGTAGGTGGAAACAAAGCGCATCATGCCGACTTGACCGTTGAACTGGGTTTCTCGTCCGATTTGGGAGTCACCAACGACCGCTATCCGCTGGAAGTCTGCGAAGGACAATCACAAAACATCGGCTACAGCCATTATGGCATCCAAATTACCACCCGCGAAATGGAAGACGTCGATCTGTACATGTCTGCATTAGGCGTACCGGCACGCCGAAATGTAAACGATCCCGAGGTAAAGAGAGGAGAAGACAATTTTTACAAAGCCCAATGCCATTTATGCCACACTCCTACCCTGCATACCCGTCAGGATGCACCGGTTTTGCTCAATGGCACCCGTCTTCCGTGGTTATGCAACCAAACAATACATCCATACAGCGATTTTTTACTGCACGATATGGGACCCGGACTGGATAATCATGTCCGGACAGGATCGGCCTACAGTTATGAGTGGCGCACGACTCCTCTTTGGGGAATCGGCCTCCAACAAATGGTGAATGGGCATACCCACTTCCTGCACGACGGACGAGCGCGTAATTTTATCGAAGCCATTATGTGGCACGATGCCGAAGGCGCCGTTTCCAGAGAACTCTTCAAAAGAATGTCTAAAGACGAGAGAGACGCCCTTGTTTCTTTCCTGAACAGTTTATAAAATTAAGAGCTTTATAAAATAATCCATCGAATGAGAAAATTAATTGTATGCTTAATGGCCTTTTGTGCACTGAATCTTACCGCACAACAAAAAAATACGAACGAAGACAAGTATATTGAAAGCGATGTTATTCCGTTGGCCGGAAAAAAAGGTTTCAGCTTTGAAACAAAAGCCGGCGATTTTGTATTCAAACCTTTTGTGCTGGTACAGACATCGGTCAAAATGAATTATTACGACGATGAAGGACTTGAACTTGCCGACCAGGATAATATCGCAAACAGCGGTTTTGAAGTCGGTAACGCCTTACTCGGATTTGCAGGGAAAGCTTTTGGGAAAGTCAGCTTTAACCTCACCTTGAACGCAGCACAGTCGGGCGATGCCTTGTTGCAACAGGCCTGGTTTGACCTGAATTTCCGGGATGAGCTTCGCCTGCGTGTCGGCAAATTCAAAACGCCTTTCAATCAGGCTTATTTAGTCACTTTGGGAGAAACGCTTTTCCCAACGCTACCGATTTCATTGACCACGCCCGTCAACATTCCTTACTCGCTTAATTCGGTAAATCCCAACGTGGCAACAGGATTCGATCTGGGCGTACAGGTACACGGACTGCTAAACAAGCAATGGGAATATCGCGCCGGTATTTTTAATGGAACAGGCATCGCCGTCAACAGTGCAAAAAAGACTTTGAGCGACGATCTGGGTATCCCATCCCTGCTATATGCCGGACGGATAGCCTATATGCCTAAAGGCGCAATGCCCACACACCAGGGAAGTTCCGACGATTTGAAGAATCACAAATATCTGATCGCGCTTTCCACTTCGTACAACGTGGAAGCGAACTGGCAAGCAAGTAATGACTGGCGAACCGGATTGGAATTGGCCTACCTCTACCATCGCCTGTACCTAACGGCGGAAGCCTATTATTTGAATGTAAAATTCACCCAAAAACAGCAAATAACTCAACCCTATAACTTTATAGGCGGATACATACAAGGAGGCTATTTCATCTCCGATAAAATGCAACTGGCCTTGCGCTATGACTTATACGACCGCAATTCCGTTAAAACCGACGGTTTCTTGAATCTACCAGCCTGCGGCGTGAACTATTTCATTGCCGGATATAACCTTAAGTTGCAGGCTATGTACCAATATTTAGGCAGATGGGGACATGCCGACCAGATGGCCAGAGACAATGACGATTTGGGTCTGGCACAACATTTCGCACAGGTGATGTTGCAATTTTCCTTTTAAAGCGTAATATATGAAGATTGATGGCTATAAAACTGACGGCTCTGTTCCTGTGTTTCTGCTCTTTATGTTCCTGCTCCTTGCACTCAACAGTTGCGACAGCGGCGACATATATCCGTCCGGTAAAACAGACAAAAACGATTATATTTCCGTCAGTGGAACATTTACTTTATTGAGAACAGACATTGTTATTCCAGGTTATCAACTTATTTTCGGCGCTTTTGAGGAAAATAATCCATTGCCTATTGTATGGACTACCGTGATAGACCCGAAAGACGATGAAGAAATAAAAGTATCCTTATCCAGCGTACCGCCTCAGGCAAGCTCGGTAAAACTTTGTCTTTTTACCATCGGAAGAAGGGCTATTTATGACTTTTACGTGTATGATATTGCCACGGCAACGGCTTCTGTCGAGATTCATCCGGAAACACCTGTTTCGTTAATGTTGGAATATCGGAAAATACAGGAAATATTCGATTCAAATTGCACCTCCTGTCATGAAACAGCGCCGGGAGCTGCCGGGCTTTGCTTGGGGACGGGCGCAAGTTACACAAATCTGGTGAACCGGGAAGCCACCAACAGCCCTAAACTTCGGGTTAAACCGCATGATGTCCGGAATAGTTTCTTAATGGATGTATTGACGGTTGATACCGTGAATTTATCCCACCCTCACAGACAAATATTATATACGGATGAAACAAACCTGCTCCAGGCATGGATTGAAACCGGCGCCGAAAATAACTGATTAAAATAATACTCAAGCGTGAAATATTCAACAATCGTATGGAAAGACTTATCGGCCACAGCCACAATAGCTTCATTTGAACCTGCTGCGGGCGTTGCCGAACATCATATAATGATTCAACTGAGCGACCGGCGCCTTCCCGTTGCCACTCAATATAAAAACATCGCAACGGCAACGAGCCGCCTGCAAGAAGCCGAAACATTCCGGCAAACCCTGCCTGTTTTCAAACGCTACTTTGTGAGCGATGCCGCCAATCAGCAAGTATTTGTGAGCAACGGAGACGGGAACGAAAACGGGAACGAAGACGGAGCTACCGCCGTTTCAATCGTTCAACAACCACCTTTGAATGGAACCAAAGTATCCGTCTGGCTCTATCTTGCCGGAGACGGAAAATTGGCTAAGGACGAAGTGGGAACTACGCTCCTGGAACGCCCTTCCTACCAACACCTGTACAATACCCAACTGCATCGCCCCGTCGGGGATGAATACGCGGAAACTGCTCACATCTTCCGCACCTACACAGACGTGCTGAAACAGCGCCACTGCACGCTGAAAGCACACTGCATCCGGACGTGGCTATACGTGCAGGGAGTCGACATTCACTATGCAGGAATGGTCAAGGCCAGAATTGAGTGTTTCGACAGGGAAGGTTTGACGAACGAAACGCATTACATCGCCAGTACAGGGATTGAAGGTCGTCATCCTAATCCGCAGACGCTGGTACAAATGGACGCCTACGCCGTTAACGGTATATTACCCGAACAAATCAAACATCTTTATGCACGTACGCACCTGAACCCGACTGCCGAATACGGTGTGACTTTCGAACGAGGCACTGCTGTCGATTACGGCGACCGTCGTCATGTTTTCATCTCCGGCACTGCCAGCATCGACAATAAAGGCGAAATTGTGCATCTCCTGAATATTGAAAAACAAATGGAGCGTACCATGGAGAATATATCAGTCCTGTTGTCGGAAGCTCAAACCGACACTGCCGATATTGCCCAAATGATCATTTATCTGCGTGACATGGCCGACTATTACGTAGTTTCCACTTATTTTGAAAAGCATTATGCCAACATCCCATCCGTCATCGTACTGGCTCCTGTTTGCCGTCCCGGATGGTTGATTGAGGTGGAATGTATCGCCATCAAGCCCATCGAAGACGCCCGTTTCGCAAGATTCTGACAGAGTATGAAGCTCAATCTAAAATCGGCCATTGACGGGCGCAAACTTCCCTTTGTGCTCGTCTTGCTACTGGTAGCTGTCATGGCTGCCGCTACTTTCTACGAAAAGCAATATGGATCGGCCGATGCGTACAGAAACATTTATGGATCATGGTGGTTTGCCGGATTGTGGGGAGTGTTAGCCGGATTGAGTATAATCGGTTTATACAAAGGCCGGTTGTACAAAGTTACATCGCTGTTACTGCTGCATATTGCCTTTTTGCTGATATTGGCTGGCGCATTGTGTACCAAGCTTTGGTCCCGCCAGGGCTACGTCGAGTTGCACGCCGATACGCGGTGCGGGGAGATGCGAACGGAAGAAGGTTTGATGTTTCCCTTACCTTTTGAACTGCAATTGGATACTTTCTACGTGTCCTGTTATCCGGGTACGGATGCCCCATCCGACTATGTTTCCCGATTCTCTATTTACGGTAAATCTTCCGGCGAGGAAGTAAAAGCCGGTGTTTCGATGAATAAGATAGCCCGTTACGGGGGATACCGTTTTTATCAGTCTTCATTTACGAACGACAGGCAGACGAGTGTCTTACGTTTGAATCGGGATGTTTGGGGCATCCCGCTCACATATACGGGATATGCCTTATTTGTGGTGTCGATGATCCTGTTTCTGCTGGCTCCACAAGGCGCCTTCCGGCGCCTGTTGTCGCATCCGGCGTTGATAAAGACGGTGAAAAAGACAGTAATCCTTGGGCTACTGTTGCTTCCCGCTTCGCTCTACGCAGGAGTATTGACGAAGGACAGCCTTTCGATTAACAAGCAATATGCCGATGATTTCGGTCGCTTGTGGATGCTTTATCAGGGAAGAATCACACCTCTCGCTACCTTTGCGCATGATTTTACGTTGAAGATAACCGGAAAAACTTCTTTCGGATATTTGGATGCCAATCAATTTTTGGCCGGTTTCCTGTTCTTCCCGGACAAATGGCAACGGGTGGCGCTTTTCGAGGTGAAAGATGCGGAGTTGAAAAAATTACTGAATGCGGAAACGGAGAAGGCTGCCTTGATAGATTGCTACGATTCGCAGGGAAACTACAAACTGGCCGACTGTTGGAGCGAATGGAGTCGTACCTCTCCGCAATCTGCCCGGATGAAAGAGGTGGAAAAACTGAACGACAACATACAACTCATCAACATGCTGCACAGCGGAAGTCTGCTGCAACTTTATCCCCAAACCATCGACGGCCAAATCCGTTGGTTCCATCCTACCCAGGATCTCACGACGACGGAGGAACAGCAGAATATTCAACTGATAAGAAACTCGCTGCTCCTGTATTACCAGTCGCTTATGGCCGATGACGGAGATGCTGCAACCGCCAACCTGCAAAAGATTCGCAATTTTCAGGAACAGCAAGCCGGAAAATACCTGCCGTCCGATACCCATCGAGAGATAGAGATCTTCTATATGAAACATAATTTCACAGCGTGGCTGTTCAAAATAAACCTTACGTTAGGATTATTGGCGTTGTTATCCTTACTTTATGGTGGTCGATTTCGACAGAAAGTCAACGGAATATTTTTCTGTTTAATGCTCGCCTGTTTGCTTCTTCACACAGTTTCTATCGCCCTGCGGACAACCATCGGCGGACGCCTGCCTTTCAGCAACGGTTATGAAACAATGTTGCTTATCGCCTGGTGCGCGATGCTGATAGCGGTAATCTTTGGCCGTAAGATTCCGGTCGCTGTTTCCTTCGGGTATCTGCTCTCCGGATGCAGTTTGTTGGTTGCATGGCTGGGGATGAAGCATCCGCAGATAACGCCGCTGGTTCCGGTACTTTCTTCGCCGCTACTGAGTATCCATGTGTCGGCAATGATGATTGCCTATACCTTGTTGGGTTTGATGACGGTGAATAGTCTGGTGGCGCTGCTCCGATCGTCTCTTGTCCGAAAAGGCAATTTTTCCGAAAGACGGCAACACTTGGAAGAGCAGCGCGTGTACGGACTTATCTGCCTCTATCCGGCCTTACTGTTTTTAGGCGCCGGCATCTTTATCGGCGCTGTCTGGGCCAATGTGTCCTGGGGGCGTTATTGGGGATGGGATCCGAAAGAGGTTTGGGCCTTGATCAGTTTGCTGGTGTATAGCTTGCCTGTCCATCAGGGACGATTGAGCCTGTTTACGCAGCCGGTTTTCTTCCATATCTTTACCGTGCTTTCTTTTCTGACGATATTGATGACTTATTTCGGGGTGAATTACTTCCTGGGAGGAATGCACAGCTATTCCTAAGCGTATTGGCTTTGTTGCAACGGTGGGACACTTCCGATGTCAGGCAAAAGTAAGCTTGCTTTTATCCAAAAGTAAGCTTACTTTTGAGTCAAACAAAGCTTACTTTTGATCAAAACAAAGCTTACTTTTGAACCAAACCAGGCTTGTGGAGTTTTTGGTACAGCCTCCCTTTCTATTAAACTTTCTTTACACCGGCATCCTTTAAAAGATACCCTCCCGCCATTAGCAGCAGAATGCCAAGACCGTCCGCTACCGGAACATGGCTCCCATGACCGTTGCCAACGCCGCCGGGCGCTGCCGTCAAGGTGGATTGAGAGGAATTATCAAATAGACCGATGCTCTCGCTTGATGATGAGGATAACAGGTTTTGCTTCGTCTCGCCTGTCTGTGTGGATGAGGTAGATGCCTGTTGCTTACCATACAGTCCCACGCCGGCAGAGGCCGGCGTCAGGACATGCAGCATCACTGTCATATTCACAATCACTATACTACTGAATACTTTATAATTTCTTTTCATGATGTTCTGTTTTTTGTTTGTTTGCTTTTACTGAATACTTACTACTTTCTTTACCTCTGTGCCAACGTGTACAATATAAATTCCCGGCATCGGCGTTTGATACTCATAAACCGAAGAAGATACTGCCGGCACATCCAGCAGCGTTCTGCCCCAACTATCCGTGATCCGGACAGCGCCTAGGGCTTCGCCGTTTTCCGATATGATGCGAAGCGTTCGATGCGGCTGGTTGAGTATCCGAACAGCCGATGATTTGGAAACCGCTTCGAGTTCCAGTGGCCCTGTCAATGTATTTTTACTGATAATCAGCGAAAGGCGGTTTTCCAGATACAGCGTATCTTCTGTTTTGTTAAAGGCATACTCCGGTTGAGTCTTTAAGTCTATAAGTCTTTTAGGATGCTGTGCATCATAGAGGTAGATGCCGGTTGACTCACCGAAGCTTTCCAT
>JAISFI010000293.1 GCA_031263685.1 Dysgonamonadaceae bacterium
CCGTCTAATGCCGTATTGACAATTTCCTACATCGGCTATGTGCAGCAGCGCATAACCGTCGGAAATCAGTCTGTGATAAACGTACAGATGGAAGAAGACGTGGCCGCACTGGAAGAAGTGGTTGTCGTCGGATACGGGACTCAGAAAAAGGCGACGCTGACAGGCGCGGTTGTGGCCGTAAATAATGAGCAAATCATTGCCACCAAGAACTTAAATATCCAGAACATGCTTACCGGCAAACTGCCTGGTCTGCGCGTGATACAGAAGACGTCTGAGCCGGGGCAGTTCACCAATCAGTTTGATATTCGCGGACTGGGCAGTCCCCTGCTGATTGTCGACGGCGTTCCGCGTGGCGACATGCCGCGTATGGATCCGAACGATATCGAAAGCGTTTCTATCCTGAAAGACGCGGCGGCGGCTATTTACGGTGTGCGTGCGGCAAACGGCGTTGTGCTGATCACCACCAAAAGCGGGGAAAAAGGCAAGGCTAAAATTGAGTATTCGGGATATTACGGTATACAGACGCCCGCTGAAATATTGCAGCCAATCAATGCCTACGACCGCGCCATACTGTATAACGAAACGACGATGCGCAACACTACCGTACCTGTCAAGACGTACGATGAAGAATATTTCAGGCAGTTGCTGAACGGCGAATTGCCGGATACCGACTGGTATGCTGCGGTTTTGAAGGACACGGCGCCTCAACAGCAACATAACGTGTCTGTCAGTGGCGGATCGGACAGGATCGACTATTACGTCAATCTGGGTTATAACGACCAGGGAAGTTTCTTCAGGACAAATTCGGCCAATTATCAGCGTTATAATTTGCGTTCGAACTTGAATGCGCAAATAACAAAAGATTTGAAAGCCGGCGTCAAGTTGAATCTGATTATGGACGAAACCAACCGCCAGAATTACACTTCGGCCAACATTTTTTCAAACCTGTGGCGTTCGCGTCCCAATGATCCCCTGTACGCCAATGAGACGGCACCCTACTATTACCATTCGGACAATCTGCCGAACGTAGCGGCGATGATTGATCCCGATTTGGTCGGATTCGTATCGAACAAGAAAAACATGTTCCAATCCAATTTGAGTCTGGATTATACGGTTCCTTTCATTAAAGGATTGTCGGCAAGGCTTATGTACAGTTACGACAAGACGTATGACGATAATTCGGAATACAGGAAAATGTATAACGAATATCGATATAATGCGGCAAACGATACGTACCAGACGTATCCCATGAACCAGTCGAATCATTTGCGAAGGTATTTTGCCAACAGTTATACCACTTTGTGGCAAGCATCGTTAAACTACGAAAATACTTTTTTTGAAACGCACAATGTGAGCGGACTGTTACTTTATGAAGAAAGTTACGGGCAAAACTACAATATCAGCGCTTCCCGTTATTTCGAAATACCTATTCCTTACCTGTTTGCCGGAAATACCGAAAACCAGGTGGGCGACGGTAGCGGCTTGTCCGAAAGTGCCAATAAAGCTCTCATTGGTCGTTTGAACTATGATTACAGCGGCAAATATTTGTTGCAGTTAACGTTTCGCTATGACGGCTCTTCCAAATTTCCAAAAGGGAAACAATGGGGATTTTTTCCGGGCGTGGAGCTGGGTTATCGTATTTCCGAAGAAGCGTTCATAAAGGACCGGCTGCCTTTTGTACAGAATTTGAAGCTGAGAGGCACATGGGGAAAACTTGGCGACGACGGCGCTTCGGCGTTTCAGTTTGTGGAAGGCTATGACTATCCGCAATCCAGCCACAGCCGGATTGGAGTTCCTCGAGGATATGTGTTCGGCAGCACGTTTGTCAATGCGCTTGGTTTTCGTAATGCGCCCAATCTTGATTTGACATGGTACACAGCGACGATGAAAAATATAGGCATTGATGTCGATATGTGGAACGGTCTGTTCGGATTCTCATTTGATTTGTTCCGGCGTGACCGCGACGGCTTGCTTGACAATCCGTCGGTTGTTGTCCCCAGCACATTTGGAGCCGGTATTTCGCAGGCTAACCTGAATGCCGACCGCACCAAAGGCTTTGAAGCAGCCTTGAGGCATTACAACCGTGTAAATAAAGATTTTTCTTACGGAGTGACGGGACATGTGTCCGTGACGCGCAACATGTTGACGAAGAAAGTACAGCCCGACCGTTCGAACTCGCGCGATTACTGGCGTAACAATCAGGTGAACCGCTATACGGACATCTGGTTTGGTCATGGTTCTGCGGGAGTTTACCAGTCGTACGAGGACGTAGCCAACTCTTTCTATTCCAATGCAGGCACGCTTCCCGGCGACCCGATCTATGAAGACTGGAATGGCGACGGCGTAATTAATGATGATGACAAGCATCCGATTGCTACAACCACCGAACCGACCAAAGGTTTCACCGATAAGCGCAATTATCCGCTGATGAATCTCGGATTAACGCTGGATGCACAATGGAAGTGGTTTGACTTTAATGTTCTGTTCCAGGGAGCAGCTATGTCATACGTATCTTACGGCGAGCAGTTGCTCGAGCCGCTGGCATGGGAAGGTAACGCATTGAGTTTGCTTTTCGATCGCTGGCATCCCGTCGACCCGGATAAAGATCCATACGATCCTTCCAACCAGTGGGTTTCGGGATATTATCCATACGGAAAAACGAGGGCGGACATCGACTCCGAGTTTAATATCCAGAACGGCGCTTATGTGCGCCTGAAAAACATAGAACTCGGATTTACTTTACCCCCTAATTTCGTAAGCGATAAACTGGGTGTCAAAAACCTGCGGCTTTTTGTCAATGCCTACAATATGTTAACCATCACCGGCGTAAGAGGCGTTGATCCGGAGAAACCGACGGAAACAAGCGGATATCTTTACCCCCTGAACCGTACGTTTAACTTTGGCGGTACGCTTACATTCTGATTATTGATTGTCTAATAAATTAAAAAAATACATATATGAAAAAGATATATTTGATAATAACGGCGTGTCTGTGTTTGACAGGTTGGTTTACGTCCTGCGTAGATTTGGATATTACACCGAAAACCATACTTACCGCCGAAGACATATACACCGAAAGCGGCATCAGGGCTTACATGGCAGGGATATACAATCACTTGCCGATGGAAGATTTCCACTATGACACGAATACCAACGGACTGCAGGCCGGTTATTTCTGCTCAATCAATGTATGGACATACTGGAATGCAACCGGCGAAATGCTCAACGGTAACAATGTTGGCCGCCAGCGCCACCGCACCGGATATTGGAGCGAAGGATTCAAGATTATCCGTCAGGCCAATACCTTGATCAGCGATTTGCCTAATTATCCGGCATTAAGCGATCAGTCGGGCGTCTGGATTGCAGAGGCCAAATTCATCCGTGCCTACGTCTATTTCCAACTGGTGAAACGCTATGGCGGGCTGCCCGTTATCACGGAACCTCAAGCGCTGAATGCCAATGACGAAACAACGTTGTGGGTCTCGCGTGAAAGTCATGTCGATACGTATGATTTTATATTGAATGACCTTGACGACGCTATTGAAGGAATGTCTGAAACGAGTGATGCAGGGCGTGCCAACAAATACGTAGCCGCTGCGTTCAAGAGCCGCGTAGCGCTTCATGCAGCCACGACTGCCCGCTACGGGTCAATGAAGTACCCCGACTGGTCGATCGATGGCATTCAGTTGCAGGGCATCCCTTCAGACCGCGCCAACGGATATTTCAAACAGGCCTGGGACGCTGCCAAACTGGTGGAAGGCCATTACGAACTTCATCGTGCCAATGCGGATAAAACGGCCAATTATGCCGAGATATGGGAAAAAGCCGAAAGCAACAAGGAAAATATCTGGATACGCAAATACGATTACACGATGTGGACACACTCGTTCGACGCAATCTATGCGCCACCCCGGATGACGACAACTTACGGCAACCGCTATAATCCTACACTGGACTGGGCGGAACTGTATGACGGACTGCCGATCGACCCCGCTACCGGACATTTCAGCGCATTCGACGAAAACGGTTATTACATCGTGTACGACAACTGTCATCAACTGTGGGATGGCGCCGAACCGCGACTGCGGGCTAATTTACTGTTGCCCGGACAAATCGTGAAAGGCGAGTTCAAGGTAGATTTGCGTGGAGGCATATTCCCGGTAGAGATTGACCCGGATATTGATAAGTTCAAAAAATTCAGTATCGACGACGGAGCCGACGGCAGCAATTACCGGGCACAGTGGAACAAGGTCGACTATCCGACCAATCCGTTTGCCGATGGAATTGTCATTAATTCCACCGCCGACCCGCGTACTCAGACGGACTTGTACGAAGTGAACGGTCTCCGGATCTTCAAGAACGGACTGGACGGCCCGAAGATGTCGAACAACGCCGGAAGCAATACGCTGACAGGCTTCCACGGACGCAAACACATGGATCTCACGATGCCGCTTGCTCAAACGGCACTGGACCAGTCTACCCAGCCATGGATTGAAATTCGTTATGGCGAAGTATTGTTAAACCGTGCGGAAGCGGCCATTGAACTGGCGCAAAACGGCGAAGCCAATTACAATGGCATTAGTATGCTCGAAGACGCCTTTGCGTGTATCAACGACGTCCGCGACCGTGCAGGCGCAAACCTGCTCGCGAGTACGGCCGAACTGTCGACAGACGCTGCCTATACGAACTGGAACAGGCCCGGCCCGAAAGGCCCCGGCAGCTTCGTCGAAGCTCCCAATCGCGCGTTGCAGATCCTGCGTGTCGAACGCTATAAGGAACTGTCTTTCGAAAGCAAGATTTATTGGGATTTGATGCGCTGGTTTACGTACGATACGCAGATTAACCAGTACCGCAAAAGAGGACTGTATTCATTCATGTTTGCCAAAGGCGCTACGGTAGACGAATCGGGTATCCCCGATGGAAAATACATCTACGATGCCAAGAATACGGAAAACGGAAGCGACCGGATCACCTTCCCCGTCAATGACTACTACGAAGGTATACCGGGCGATGAGTTGAAGAACAATCCGATGTTACAAAAGAACAGAAATCAGTAATATTCAAAACAGACAACAATATGAAAAAGTTGAATTATTATATTGCATTTATTTTTGGTTGTTTATTTTTGGCGACGTCGTGCGAAATAGACAATTACGACGGGCCTGATGCAACTATTCAGGGAACGATCTACGACCACCTGAATCAACCCTTGCAGGTAAGTCACGGCGCAGGGATCATCAGGTTACGGGAAATAAGCTGGGCAGTAGATTCTACCAGCTATGTCGGACGGCAGACTTTGAACGTGCAGCAGGATGGTACTTATCGCAATACCAAATGGTTTTCGGGCGAATATCTTATGATGCCTTACAGCGGCGCTTTCTTCCCTTATGACGATGAATATCAGGATAGCGACGACGCCGGAGAACTGGTGAAAATCAGCGGTACTACGACTAAAGATTTCCATGTAACTCCCTATTTAACCGTTGAATGGGTTAGCAAGCCGGTTGTTACGGCCGATAATTATATCGAATGTTCAGCCCGTTTCACACGGAATCAGAAAGCGGGATATGAAATGCCCGATGTCCGTGAAGCCTGGTTGCTGGTTTCGCGTACGGTCAATACAAACAGCCGCCACCTCGACCTTTATCCCGTCAAAATGGATTTGACCAACGATATGGAGGGACAGGAGCTGACTTTCCGTACGGCTATTCCGCTGAAGTACACAGGAATTGACTACTGGATACGTATTTCGATGAATTGCCAGACCGCCGCCGGTAAACCGGAAACAAATTATCCCGGAATGGGAGCGGATAACTTTACAACGGTTGAAAAGATTCATGCTCCCTGACCTGTTATTGTAAAGCGGCCTGCACTGGCTGAATGAAGAAGAAAGAGGGCGGAAATCCGCAAATCTTTTTATCCGCCCTCTTTTTTTCATTCGTCAATCCGGGTATGGCCTGTTAAGCAAAGTATAAATCCGTAATGAGATTTACGATGA